>JAIRXX010000364.1 GCA_031268065.1 Propionibacteriaceae bacterium | reverse complement strand
CCACTGGCGTATTCAGCCTGTTGGCGGGTCGGGAGAGGCGTTTGCGCCATTCGTGTGGTGCCTGCCGGGTCGCGTCTGATTGCGGTTCGCACCCGAATCTGGCGTGGCCGGGCAGCGGTTCGGGTGGTGTCTGCGGAAGTATTGCCGCGCAGAACAGACTAGGCTTTACCGACGTGGCATTAACTATCGGAATCGTCGGACTGCCGAATGTGGGCAAGTCCACCCTGTTCAACGCGCTCACCCGCAATGATGTTTTGGCGGCCAACTATCCCTTTGCGACCAAAGACCCGAATACCGGCGTAGTCGGCGTTCCCGACCCACGGCTCGCGGTGTTGGCGAAGTTGTTCGACTCTGCCAAGATCATCCCGGCCACGCTGACGTTCGTGGACATCGCCGGCATAGTGAGCGGCGCGTCGCAAGGCGAGGGGATGGGCAACGCCTTCCTGGCCAATATCCGGGAGGCGGACGCGATCTGCCAGGTGACCAGGGTCTTCAACGATCCAGATGTGACCCATGTGGGCGGCCGGATAGACCCGGCCTCCGACATTGAGACGATTCGCACCGAATTGATTCTGGCCGACCTGCAGACCATCGAGAAAGCCCTGCCGCGGATCGAGAAGGAAGCCCGGCTGAAGAAAGAGCGCCAAGGCGTGCTCCAAGCGGTGCAAGAGGCCAGGGCCGTGCTCGACTCCGGGCGGGGCGTCCATGCGGCTGGGCTGGACATTGAACCGTTGCGCGAGCTGTTCCTGCTCACCGCTAAGCCTTATATTTACGTCTTCAACTGCGATTTCGGCGCTCTGGAGCAGGCTAGGCAGACCGAATTGCGCGAATTGGTCGCGCCTGCGGAGGCGATTTTCATCGATGCGAAAATCGAAGCCGACCTGGTGGAATTAGAGCCAGACGAAGCCCGCGAATTCCTCGCCGAGATGGGCATCGCCACCCCAGGCCTGGACACCCTGGCCCGCGTCGGCTACCAGACGCTCGGCCTGCAGAGTTTCTTGACCGCAGGCCCCAAAGAATCCAGAGCCTGGACGATCCACCAAGGTTGGACCGCGCCCCAGGCCGCTGGCGTCATCCACACCGACTTCCAAAAAGGCTTCATCAAAGCCGAGATCGTCAGCTACCAAGACCTGGTAGAACTGGGTTCCATGCCCGCCGCCCGCTCCGCCGGAAAAGTCCGCATGGAAGGCAAAGACTACATAATGGCCCCTTCAGACGTTGTTGAGTTCCGCTTCAACGTGTAAATGCCAAGAGTAGGCTACGTCCGCGTTTGGCGATGGCTGGGGCGGGCAGCGCACTCACTCGGCGTAGGCGCGCATGGAATAGTCTCGTTTCAGGATGCCTTTGCTGCCTAGGTAGGTGGCTAGGAAATATCCGCCGTAAATGGTGAGTAGCACTGCGGCTGTCACCAGGCTGCTTCCTAGGATGCTGGTGGCGTTGAAAGTTTCGACTAGGTGGCTGATGAAGAATATTCCAACGGTCGTGTGGGCCAGTGCCAGCAGCAGCGGAGCTCCGAAGTAGATCGATATCTGGGCGAAGAGGGATTTATTAATCATCTTCTCCTCGGCGCCTAGCTTGCGGAGCAGACCGTAGCGCTGAATGTTGTCGCTGGTTTCGGAGAGTTGCCTGATGGCTAGGACCGCAGCTGAGGTAATGAGGAAAATGATACCCAAGTATACCGCCAGATATGCGATTAGAGTGGTCGCAGAATTGCTGTACTGCGATACGCTCACCCGCGTTTGCGCGCCGACATCAATAGTCGGGCCGAAATGCAATTTCGCTGCTCCGCTCAAGAACTGTTCCTCATATTGGGGGGTCTGTTCGGGGTATATTACATGCAGGACGTCACGAAAAACGGGCAAGTCTGCCGTCATTCCGTCTGGGACAACGAAAGTCAGTCGGTAATCTTCATTCTGAGAGTCTTCCAATGTGTGCGTGTAAAATTTTTGTGGGCCAGTCCGCAGCGTGGCGCCTTCCACAGCTATGGTGTCCGCATGGGTCATATATTCGTTGATGGCACTGCGATAGGTCGCGTTGGAGATTGCAGAGTTCACTGCGTATTCTCCAGAGTTGAGGGTTATTGGGGCGAGCCCTTGCAGGGCTAGGATTTTATTATAGTCTGACAAAGTGAGCAGGTAAGAGTTCAGCGACGCCGTCTCGGTTACCCCATTGTTCACCACTGTCAGCTTAACTGATTTGTCAATAGTGTGATAGCGCACCGTTAAGTAGTTCTTGGCGAGGGCGTCCAGCTGCACGCCGTTCTGTTTGAAAGCGTTGACAATATTCACGCCGGGATAAGGATCCAGCGGATGCCCATTCTTGTCTGTTTTGGCCAAAATGGACAGCGTGGCGTCAAAGGGCGCGTGCTTCCGCAACTTCTCAGTGATGCTATTTGACAACGCCATTCCGGAGGAGAGCGTGGATATCGATATGAACAGCAGCAGGCACACCATGGTAATGGAGACAAAAGTGGTGTTGAACTTACTGCTCAGCTGGCGCAGGACGAACATATTGAGATTTTTTAAGTAGAACCGCTTAGACTGCTGGACCACTTTTATGATGAAACCGGACATTGAGTAGAAAAACAGGAATGACCCCGCTATTCCGAGCAATGTCGCCACTGGAATCGTGTTGTTGTCCAAGAGGCTTTGCGCGCCTTTGGAGAGCATCGACCAGTACGCATATGCCAGGCATCCGACTGCAATCAAGAAAACTGCGACCGAGCGCGAAAGCCGGGGAGGCTCGAAGCGTTCGTTCTTCCGATTCGCGTACAGCAGGTCGATCAACTTCTGCCGACTGAGGGTGAGCGTGTTGAAGATGAGCACCAGCAAGAAGATGAGTGCGAAGTAGGCGATGGTCTCCAGCGCCGAGTCGGTGGAGATTCGGAAGCTGAAATCAGTGATGGTCGATTGCATCAGGTTTGCGGTGAGCAGTGCCATGCCTTGTGCGGCCACCGCACCGAGGGCCAATCCGGCGATGAGGGAGAAGACGCCCACGAAGACGGTCTCCATGATAAGGATGCGAGATATCTCACCCTTTCTCATGCCCAGGATCATGTAGATGCCCAGTTCCTTCTTGCGCCGCCTTATCAAAAAACGGTTGGCGTAGACGATCAGGAAGCCCAAAATTATTGAAACGAACACCGAAGCGGTGTCCATTATCGCGCTCAACTCTTTGAACAGCAACGCTTGATTCTTGGTCACCTTCATCATCGTTGATTGGCTTTCCAAGGCGTTGAAGATGTAGAAGACGCAGACGCCGAAAGTCAGCGTCAAAAAATATATGGTGTAGTCGCGGATGCTTTTCTTGACGTTTCGGAGGGCAAGCTTAACTGAAGTCATCGCTGTCACCGCCCAGCGTGCGCACGACGCCAATGATCTGATCGAAGAACTGTTTGCGGGCCTGCGTGCCGCGCAGCAATTGATGGAAGAGGGAGCCATCGCGGATGAACAATATTCTGTCGCAATAACTGGCCGAGAAAGCATCGTGGGTGACCATCAAAATGGTGGCGGCACGCTCTCGCACCAGCAGCCTGAAATTTTCCAGCAGCACTTTCGCGGACTTGGAATCCAACGCCCCAGTCGGCTCGTCAGCCAGCACCAGGGAGGGTTTGGTGATGATGGCGCGGGCGCAGGCCACCCGTTGTTTTTGCCCGCCAGACATCTGGTAGGGATATTTTCCCAGCACATCGGCGATGCCGAGGATATCGGCCACTTCCCGCACCCGTCCATCGATGCTTTCCGCAGCTGACTTCAAGATGGTCAGCGCGAGGGCTATGTTTTCGTAGGCGGTGAGTGTGTCCAGCAGGTTGAAATCCTGGAAAATGAAGCCCAGCGATTCCCGTCGGAACTTTGACAACGCCTCCGGACTCATCGCTGTCACGTCTTCCCCGGCGATCAAAATCTGCCCGGCTGTGGCCCTGTCTATAGTTGAAATGCAATTGAGCAAAGTGGTTTTGCCGCTGCCTGACGCTCCCATTATTCCAACGAATTCACCTGGCTCCACGGCGAAACTTATCCCGTTGAGCGCCTTTGTCGGATTGTTTACCGCGCCATAAGTTTTTTCGATATTATACGCTCGCAAAATAGCTGGCATTATTACCCCCCTAATAAAGCCCGGTAAACGACTCTACCACACCATTCCAAGCCGCGCTTTCAAACGCGCAGCATCGGCGCTGGCCCATCCCGGCCTCCGAACGAGGGTGTCAAGGCCAGGCTGAACGCGCTAGATTGGTTCTGCGTTTACCGTTTACCCCACGAAAGGCCGGTCATGTCTGCGCCCTTGGAATGGAATGAATCTGACACGCGAGCCGTCGATACCGCTCGCATCCTCGCCGCAGACGCGGTGGAAAAGGTCGGCAACGGCCACCCCGGCACAGCGATCTCGCTCGCGCCGCTGGCTTACCTGCTCTACCAGAAAGTGATGCAGGGCGATCCCGCCGATCCGCGCTGGACCGGGCGTGACCGCTTCGTCCTTTCCGCAGGGCATTCTTCGCTGACGCAGTACTGCCAGCTCTTCCTAGCTGGTTACGGCCTGGAAGCTGACGATCTCAAAGCTTTGCGCACCGAGGGGGCGCGCACCCCCGGACACCCCGAATATGGCCACACCGCCGGAGTGGAATGCACCACCGGCCCGCTGGGCGCCGGGGTGGCCGACGCGGTGGGCTTCGCCATGGCCGCCCGCCACGAGCGCGGCCTGCTCGATCCGGACAATGACGGCGAGTCAGTTTTCGACCGCTACGTATACGTGATCGCCGGTGACGGCTGCATGCAGGAAGGCGTCGCCTCGGAGGCCGCATCGCTGGCGGCCACCCAGCGGTTGGGCAACCTGATCCTGATCTACGACGACAACCGGATAACAATCGAGGGTGACACTTCCATCGCCTTCACCGAGGACGTGTTGGCCCGCCACGCGGCGTATGGCTGGCACACCCAGCACGTTGACTGGACGAATGGGGGTAGCGGCTACACCGAAGACCTGCCCGCGCTCTACGCCGCCATCGAAGCCGCCAAGCAGGTCAAGGACAAGCCCTCCATCATCAAGCTCTCCACGATCATCGGCTGGCCATTGCCGACGAAAGCCGGATCGCATTCAGTTCACGGCGCCAAAATCGGCTCCGAAGAGATCGCCAAGCTGAAACTGGCCCTGGGCTTCGACCCGGAGCAGACCTTCCAGATCGAACCCGAAGTGCTGCGGCACACCCGTGAAAACGCCGCCGCGCGGGCCGCTGACGCCAAAGCCCGGTGGCAACCCAAGTACGAGCAGTGGCGGGCGGCGAACCCAGCCTCAGCCAAGCTTTACGACCGATTGCTGTCCGGGAAACTCCCGGAGGGTTTCGAGGCCGCCATCCCAGTCTTCGCGCCAGGCAAGAAATCCACCCGCGCTGCCTCCGGCGAAGTGCTGAACGCGCTGGCCGACGCCGTGCCCGAACTTTGGGGCGGCTCCGCCGACTTGGCCGGTTCCAACAACACCACGATGAAGGGGCAGAAGTCGTTCTTGCCCACCGGTTCAGCGGGCGGCGACGAGACTGGCCGGGTGCTGCACTTCGGCATCCGCGAGCACGCGATGGGGAATATCCTCAATGCCATCGCAATGTCCGGCTTGACTAGGGCTTATGGCGGCACCTTCCTGGTCTTTGCCGACTATATGCGCGGCGCTGTGCGGCTGGCCGCGCTGCAGGGCTGCCCGAGCATCTTCGTCTGGAGCCATGATTCGATCGGCGTCGGCGAAGACGGGCCGACCCACCAGCCGATAGAGCATTTGGCGTCGTTGCGGGCCATCCCCGGGCTGGATATCGTGCGCCCAGCCGACGCCAACGAGACCGCCCAAGCCTGGGCGCAAATCTTGCGCAACAACGACCGCCCGGCAGGCATCATCTTGTCTCGCCAGGACTTGCCGACCGTGGAGCGCGGGCCTGGGGCTTGCGCCAGCGCCGCCGAGGTGGCCAAGGGCGGCTACGTGCTCGCAGACGCCACCGGAGAGCCGAAAGTGGCGCTGCTTGCCACCGG
>JAIRXX010000336.1 GCA_031268065.1 Propionibacteriaceae bacterium | reverse complement strand
TCCGCGCCGCGCCGCGCCGCCATAAACCTCACCGTATCCGGAATGAGGTATGGACCATTCGGCTTGCCCCGATTCGGCATCGGGGTGAGATAGGGCGCGTCGGTCTCGACCAGAATCCGATCTGCCGCAGCGATATCCAGCGCCTCCCGCAGCGGCTCGTTCGCCTTGAAAGTGACCGTGCCGGGAAAGGACAGCCAAAAGCCACGCTCCATGCAGGCTTGGGCGAAATCAGCGTCTCCAGAAAAGCAGTGCATCATCACCTTGTCCGGCGCACCTTCGGAATCTAGCATCGCCAAGATGTCGGCGTGGGCATCGCGGTCATGCACCACCAACGGCAATTGGTGCTCTTTTGCCCAACCGATGTGCCTGGCAAAAGCCAGCTTCTGCCGCGCCTGGCCAGCCGGGTCGGTGGTGCGGTAGTAGTCGAGACCGGTCTCCCCCACGCCGCGCACCTTCGGGCTGCCAGCTATCAACGCCTCCAGTTCGGCCAAGCCGGCATCCAACCCGTCTCCCAGCCGGGCGGCGTCATTGGGGTGGATGGCCACGCAAGAGACCACTGTGGGAAAACGCTCGGCAAATCCGACGGATTCCGCTGACGAGTAAACGTCGCAGCCGACGTCTACCACTTTGGAAACGCCGACAGCGCTGGCCATTTCCAAAATTTCAGCCACTGGGCGCCGGATGCGCTCGGCTGTGCTGGCGAGGTGGGTGTGCGCGTCGATCACCGACACCGGCAACGGCGCCGGGGCGACCGGGAGCTGGACCGGAGCAGCCGATGGCTCTTCTCTCATCGTTCAACCCTTTCGCGCATTCAAAGCCAATTGGTACAACTGTTTGCGAGGGTACCGGGTCTCGGCGGAAATTTGGGAGACCGCCGCCGAGAGCGCCATTCCGGAGCACATCGCAGCCATCACCAACTGGACTGCTTCCTCCGCGTCAATTGGAGCATGCTCTTCACGGCCAGCGACGCAGACGGTGATTTCACCGCGCACGCCCTCGGCGGCCCATTCGGCCAATTCGGCCACAGTGCCCCGCTTGGTCTGCTCAAAGACCTTGGTCAGTTCCCGGCTCACCGCCGCCCGCCGTTCGCCGCCAAACGCAGCTGCCATCGCCGTCAAAAGCGCGGCCAGCCGGTGGGGGGCTTCGAAGAAAACCATCGTGCGATCCTCGTCTGCCAACGCCGCCAGCCTGCGCCCGCGCTCACCGGCCTTGCGCGGCAGAAAGCCCTCAAAACAGAAGCGATCAGTGGGCAGCCCGGAAACGGCGAGCGCCGCCAGCACCGCCGAAGGGCCAGGCACCGAAGTCACCGGGACGCCCGCGTCAATAGCCAGGCTGACCAGGCGGAATCCTGGATCGGACACTGTGGGCATACCAGCGTCGCTGACCACCAGCACCATCTGCCCAGCACGCAGGTTTTCCACCAGCTCCGCAGCGCGCGCGGCCTCGTTCTGGTCGAAATACGACACCACCTTCGCCGCAGAGACGACCCCCAGCCCAGCCAGCAGCGTCTTCAGCCGTCGGGTGTCCTCAGCGGCTATCACGTCCGCCTCAGCTAAAGCCCGCCGCAGCCCCGCAGAGGCGTCCGACAGATTTCCGATGGGCGTGCCGGCCAGCACCAATCGTCCAGTCACACCCCAGAGCCTTTCACAACTTGGCCCGTCGGCGGTATCGGATCAGAACTCAGCGATTCCCTAAACGTTCTCCGCGATGGTGAGGACGTAGCCGTTGTTGTCCGCGAAAGCGAATTCCCGGGAGCCATA
The DNA here is from genome assembly GCA_031268065.1 of Propionibacteriaceae bacterium. Classification (GTDB taxonomy): domain Bacteria; phylum Actinomycetota; class Actinomycetes; order Propionibacteriales; family Propionibacteriaceae; genus Propionicimonas. Next base: position 1,809 of record JAIRXX010000336.1, on the reverse strand, counting down.
GAATGTCGTATGGACGTCGTGCAAGACCCGTACCTTGCCCTTGACCTCGGCGTAGAAGCCCGCAAAGTCGTTGACCTTGATGTACAACGTGATTCCCGGACGAACTTTGTCTGTCGCCAGACACGGATACTCCTCGCCGAGGTTCTGCCGCTCTTGGAACATAAGCAGGCAGGCGTCCCGCTGGACGATGGCGAACTGAAGGCCACCGGCCTCGTCGGGAACCGATGTCACCTCGGAGAATCCCAGCATGTCTTGGTAGAACTCCTTGGTGGCTGACACAGATTCCGCCATCAGGTTGGCGGTGATTGAATTGAGCATGGCTGCCCCTCCTGCTTGAGTCGATAACACCATCGTGGCCCCAAAGACGACGCGCTTATTGTAAGAATCCGCCATCATGTCCGCAGACTCGGATCAACTGCGACGGCGTGATGCCGATGTGTTGTTTGACATCCTTGATCAGGTGGGGCTGGTCGTAGTAACCCTCGACACGCAGAGCGTCACCCGCCCTGGCGCCAGGCACGGCCAGCGCGGCGAGCGCCCGCTGGAATCGCAGCACGCACAGCACCATCTTCGGGGTGAGCCCGTAATGCTGGACGAACAGGCGTTGGCATTGCTTGAGCGAATAGCCGAGGGCAGCGCAGATGTCGCCCACCTGGCCGGGCGGCGAAGCGTAAAGCTCGTCAAACAACGCCATGAACTGTGACGGTTGCCGTCCAGCGGCCAGCGCCGCAAGCCTCTCCCGAAGGACGCGCCTTTGCCTATCCGCCACGAGGCCGGGGAAGGCCCGCGAGTCAAACCCCTTGTCCAGGCTGTCTAGCGGCACAAAACCGTCCATCGCCTGGTCGGCAGGCAGTCCGGTGAGAGTGTGGAATGCCCCCGGCTTCAGCCTGAATCCGAACGAACTGGAACCGGCTGGCAACGCAAAGTGAAAATCAGTCTGCTTCATCCCAGCGAACCCGACCTGCCCGCTCCGGGCATCGGCCACCAGATCGATGCAGGCGTCAGGGATGATCACATTCTCCACGGACTCGCCAGGCAGCGCGACCGGCTGTATTTCCCACGAACAGATGGCGAACCCGGCGAACTGTGGGACGACCGCCTCGCGGTAGCGGAAATTCCGCTTGAAGGCCAAATTCAACAGAAAGGGAATCTGGATGGGGCGATAACGCGCATCGCCTGAGCCAGAAGCCGCCGCCGCGCCATCCACGCGGGCTAAACCCCCACTGCGCGAAACAGCCCCACGGCCAGGCGTTCTGGAACGTCGTTCAGCTGCGACTCCAAGCTCATGAGCCTCAGCATAGCCCGCCTGGGCACTGGCGATGATCGGCAGGCCGGGGGCGCTTTGCGGCCTACTGGGGCGATGGTAGGGCTACATATGGCGCTATCCAATACGATTACCAGGTGAGCGAATCCGACGACTTGACTGCTGCCAGCGGCGCTGGCACGCCTGTCGGCACCGAATCTGCTCCCGACGGGTACCGGGGGGAACCACCGGAGGAAGAAACGGCGGAGTGCCAGACAGGAGCGGAAGCGCGATACGACTTGCCAGCGCGGTCGGCGGATCAAACCGATTGTGGAACGGTCTTGGCGGCTGAGTCAACGGCTCCGGCTGGCTTGCCGAAGGACCAAGCTTCGGACCAGGATGCTCCACCCGCCGAAGAAACGGATGCAGACGCGGAACCGGAAGCCCCTGCGAGCCAGCCCCCGATAGACCAGGCTGACCAAGGGCAAGCGCAGCCCGCCGCCAGCCCCCGGCAATGGTTCAGCGATCTCACCACTATCGATAGGCTCCGCGATGGCCGGCTAACC
>JAIRXX010000202.1 GCA_031268065.1 Propionibacteriaceae bacterium | reverse complement strand
GCCGCGCGGATGGAGCGGATGTGGCGACAGGGCTTCACAGCCGAGGTTGAGCGCCTGCTCGGACAAGGTTTACGCCAAGGCCGCACCGCTTCCAGGGCGATCGGCTACCGCCAACTCATCGCATATTTCGACGGGCAACTCAGCGAGGTGGAAGCCAAAGAGCAGACCATCATCCGGACCAGGCAATTTTCCCGCAAGCAGTTGGCCTGGTTCCGCCGCGACCCCCGCATCGTTTGGCTCGCAGCCGGGGGAGCCGCGCTGCCGGAATTGGTGGCGCGGGTCCGCGACTTGTCCCAGGCGGCAGGTAGTCTTGGTTGACGGCGGAATGCTTTGCAGACTGTGGCGTTCCGCCGGGCTAGGCTTGTGCTTCGCCACTGTGGCGGGGGCGGCCATAGAGCGGGAAACACCCGCCCGGCAGCAGCGGAATAGGAGGAGACCAGATGCGCGAGTTGGCGTTCGCCAAGGGGCACGGCGCGATGAACGATTTCGTGATCCTCACCGACCCCGAGGGGGAGTTGGCGCTCAGCGACGATGACGTCCGCTTCCTGTGCGACCGCAGGGCCGGAATCGGCGCTGACGGCACGTTGCGGGTGGTCTTGGCCAAGCACGTACCAGGCTGGGAGGGCGACCCGGAGCTGTGGTTCATGGACTACCGCAATTCTGACGGTTCCGTCGCCGAAATGTGCGGAAATGGCCTGCGGGTCTTCCTGCGCCATCTGGTCGCGGAGGGGCTGGCCGATTGGCCAGTCAGCGTCGGGACCAGGGCCGGGCTGCGCAGCGGGGTGCCGGTGGCCGACGGCCTGATTGAGGTGACGATGGGGGAGGCAGCTTTCCGGGGGGAGGCGGTGCAATGGGTCGGCGATGCCAGGCTCCCCGGCGTCTTGGTGGATGTGGGCAATCTTCACCTGGTCAGCTTCTTGCCCCCCGGCGTCGCCCTCGACTCGCTGGATTTGAGCAGCGAGCCAGGCTGGGATTCGGCGGACAGCTTCCCAACCGGGGTGAATCACGAATTCGTTGAGCTGCTAAATCCGGGCCGGTTGCGGATGCGGGTCTACGAGCGTGGTTCCGCCGAGACGATGTGCTGCGGGACGGGCGTTGTCGCCAGTGCGGCAGCCGCCGCAGAAGAGTATTGGCCCGGAGTCACTGAAGTCCTGGTGGAGACGCAGGGGGGATGTCTGCGGGTGCGGTTGGGCGATCAGGCGTTCCTGACCGGGCCTGCGCTGATCGTGGCGAAGGGGCGGGTGCTGCTCCCCGATGCGGGTTCGCGGCAGTTGGCCGATTCGGGGCGGCGATGACCCTCGTTGGCGGATCGCCCCCGGACTACGACGGCGAACAATTAGAGCTTGAGGAGCGGATCGGCCTGCGCCGGGTGGCGGGAATGTCCACCCAGTTGTCCGATATCAGCGAAGTTGAATACCGTGACTTGCAGCTAGAGCGGGTGGTGCTGGCAAGCGTGTGGACCAGCGGTAGCCAGGCTGACGCCGACAACGCCATGCGGGAATTGAAATTGCTGGCGGAGACTGCCGGATCGCAGGTGCTGGAGGCCTTGGTGCAGCGCCGTAACTCTCCCGATCCGGCGACGTTCATCGGGCGGGGCAAGGTGGCTGAATTGCGTGAGGCGGTGCGGGCGAGTGGCGCTGACACCGTGATTTGCGATGGCGAATTGGAACCTGCCCAGTTGCGCAACCTCGAAGACCAGGTGGGGGTGAAAGTCATCGACCGCACCGCGTTGATCCTCGACATTTTCGCCCAACACGCGCATTCGGCGGAGGGCAAGGCGCAAGTGGAACTGGCCCAATTGCAATACCTGCGCCAACGCTTGCGTGGATGGGGTGGCAACCTGTCGCGGCAGGTCGGCGGCAGGGCGGCGAGCGGGGTCGGCATTGGCGGCCGCGGTCCGGGGGAGACGAAGATCGAGATAGACCGGCGACGGATAAAGACCCGGATCTCCGCGCTGCGGCGAAAGCTGCGCAGCTTGGACCAGGTGCGCGCCACGACCCGCGCTACCAGGCGGAAGAATCGGGTGCCCTCGGTGGCAATCGTCGGTTATACGAACGCGGGGAAGTCCTCACTGTTGAACCGGTTGACCGCAGCGGGAGTATTGGTGGAAGACGCGCTATTCGCCACCCTCGATCCGACCACCCGCCGTAGCGAGACCTCCGACGGGCGGGCGTTCACCCTCACCGACACAGTTGGCTTCATCCGCCACCTGCCGCACGACTTGGTGGAGGCGTTCCGCTCCACTCTGGAAGAATCTGCCAGCGCGGACTTGCTGCTGCACGTCGTGGACGGGGCGGACGCCGACCCCTTCGGCCAAGTGGACGCGGTGCGGGCGGTGCTCGCTGAGATAGGCGCGGCGGGCCTGCCCGAGCAGCTAGTCGTCAACAAGACCGACATCGCCGCAGACGCCCAGCTTTTGGCGCTGCGGGGGAGTTTCCCCGGCGCGGTTTTCGTCTCGGCACGCACCGGAGAGGGCATTTCCGAGCTGCGTGAAGCCATAGCCGCCGGCCTGCCCCGCCCCGGAATCGAGATCGCGGCGCTGGTGCCGTATTCGCGCGGCGACTTGATCGACCGCATCCACCAGTCGGGCGAGCTGGTCTCCAGCGAACACACCGCCGCTGGCACCCAGGTGGTGGCTCGGGTTGAGGCGGGGCTGGCCGCCGAATTGGCCCGCTATCCGCTGACTGGGCCGGTTGGCGCCGGGCCTGAGACCGAGCATGGCTGAGCAAGCGCAGGTCAGCGCCGAAATCCTGCGGGAGGCAGTTGACGACATCGGCGGAGAGCGCCGGGCCGGGCAGGAGCAAATGGCCGATGCGGTGCTGGCGGCATTCACCGGGCACGGCCAGCTCTTGGTGCAGGCCGGGACTGGCACCGGCAAGTCATTGGGCTATCTGGCCCCGGCGTTGGCCTATCTCTGCGAGAATCCGAGATCGCGGGTGGTCATCGCCACGGCGACCTTGGCGCTGCAGAGCCAGTTGGCCAATAAAGACATTCCCAACGCCGTCGCCGCCTGTGAGCGGGTGACAGGCAAGGCGATTCCCAGCGCGGTGCTAAAGGGGCGTTCCAACTATGCCTGCCTGCAACGGGTGCGTGAGGCGGGGATCGATCAGGCTGCGCTCTTCGGCGCGGACGAATTGGGCCAAAGCAGTTCATCCGAGCTGGGTGCGGCGGTCGTCGGATTGCGCGAATGGGCCGAAGGCCAATTGCTGGAGAAATGCCTGGCCGACCGCGACGACGCCCCGCCCCACGTCGGGGCGGCCTGGGCGCAGGTGTCGGTGTCGGCAAGGGAGTGTCTGGCGCAGACCTGCCCGTTCTTCAATGAATGCTTCGTGGAGAAGTCCCGGGAGATCGCCCGGCGCAGCCAGCTCATCGTCACCAACCACGCGATGCTTGCGGTCAACGCCCTGCATGGCGGCACGGCGCTGCCCGAGCATGACGCGCTGGTGATCGACGAAGCCCACGAATTGGTGACGCGGGTCACTTCCGCAGCATCTGCGGAGCTAAGCCCGCAGGCGGTGGAGCGCGTGGCGAAGCGGGCGCTGCCGTTTTTAGACGACGACACCGGGTTGGATTTCCTGGACGCCGCCGACGATCTGCAACAGGCGTTGGATGAGGCCGAGCCAGCCAGGGTCGAAGACCCGGACTCAGCGCTGGCCGTTTGCCTGCAGTCGATCCGCGACATCTCCCGGCAGGCGTTGGGCCAGTTCGAATCCGACACGGAAGACAACACCCGTAAACAGGCCAGGGCCGGGGTGGAAGAGATTTTCGAGGTCGCGGAGAAGATGGCCCGGCTCGATCCCGGCGATGTGGTCTGGGTCTCGGAGCGGGACCGGTTTGGCCGCCAAGCCGTAGTCGCCCCGCTCGACGTGGCGGGGCTGATGCGCGATTTGGTCTTCAGCGAGACCAACGCCGTGCTGACCTCGGCCACTTTGAAAATTGGCGGGGATTTCAACTCGATGGCGGCCACAGTGGGGATTGACGACTATCGCGGCATCGATGTCGGCTCGCCCTTCGACTACCAGCGGCAGGGCATCCTCTACGTGGCCAAAGAACTTCCGGCGCCGAGCCGGGACGGCATCTCCAGCCCGGTGCTGACGCAGGTGGCGGAGCTGGTCTGGGCCGCTGGCGGGCGCACGCTCGGCCTTTTCGCCTCGCAGCGTGCCGCCGAAGCCGCCGCCCGCCATTGCCGCGCCGAAGTGCCCGGCGTGAATGTCCTGTGCCAAGGCGATGCCCAGTTGGGGGAGCTGACCAGGCGTTTCACCGAATCACCGACGACCTGCCTCTTTGGCACGCTGTCGCTGTGGCAGGGCATCGACGTTCCGGGCCAGACCTGCCAACTGGTGATCATCGACAAAATACCCTTCCCCAGACCGGACGACCCGTTGCTGCAAGCCCGCCAGCGGGCCGTGGCGGAAGCGGGTGGGAATGGTTTCATGCGGGTCGCCGCCACCCACGCCGGGCTGCTGCTCGCCCAAGGTTCAGGCAGGCTGATCCGCACCCTGGACGACCGTGGCGTCGTAGCAGTGCTCGATCCCCGGCTGGTGACCGCCCGCTATGGCAGTTTCCTGCGCAAGTCGATGCCAGACTTCTGGACCACCACAGATTTCG
>JAIRXX010000194.1 GCA_031268065.1 Propionibacteriaceae bacterium | reverse complement strand
CGGCATCCTTTTGGGGACGTTGGCAGGCAGACGGCGCGGCGGCGGGCTGGATAGCACCGTCATGGTCGTCACGATGGTGCTGATCGGGGTGCCCACTTTCGTGACGGCTTTCGTGGTGCAGTACTTCGCCGGGGTCAAATGGGCTTTGGTGAAGCCGACCGTCTCCGCCCAGGCGGGTTGGGCCGAGCTGGTCGTGCCAGCGATAGTGCTGGCCCTGGGTTCGCTGGCTTTCCTGATCCGTTTCACCCGCTCCGGCATCGCCGACGCCCTGCGCTCCGAGCACGTCCGCGCCGCGCGCGCGAGAGGCGTACCCGAGTGGCGGGTGAGCGTCTTCCACGTCTTGCGCAACGCCCTCATCCCGATCATCACCGTGGTGGGGACCGAATTCGGGGCCATGCTCGGCGGGGCGGTCATCACCGAATCGGTCTTCAACATCCCCGGCTACGGGCAGCAGGTTTACCAGAACATCATCCGGGGCGAATCTGCGCCCACCGTGTCGCTGGTGATCGTTTTGGTGGTCATCTTCGTCGCGGTGAACCTGCTGGTCGATCTGCTCTACGCCACCCTCAATCCGAAAGTCAGGTACGCGGATGGCTGAGCTGCTCGTCATGGACCCCGCCGACACCGCCAGCGAAGTTGCGGCAGAACCCGCCGCCGCCGCTTCGCCGCCAGCCGTACGCAGATCGCGTTCGACGTTGGGTGAAGCCTGGCACCGGTTGCGCAGATTGTGGAGCTTCTGGCTGTCTGGCGCAATCGTGGCCTTCTTGCTGCTGGTGGCGGCGTGGCCCAACCTCTTCACCTCCCGCGATCCCCACCACTGCCTGCTGCAAGACTCGCGCGCGCCGATGGGGGTTGAATTTCCGCTGGGCGCCGACTTCCAGGGCTGCGACATCTTCACCACCATCGTCTACGGCACCCGCGCCTCAATAACAGTCGGGCTGCTGGCGGCGTTTGGAACCACCTTGCTGGGCACTGTCATCGGTGTGGTGGCCGGATATTTCGGCGGCGTGGTTGACGCCGTCGTCTCCCGGATCACCGACATCTTCTTCGCCATCCCGCTCATTCTGGGCGCTGTGGTCGCCATGCAAGTGGTCGAGGAACGGAATGTGCTGACGCTGACCGCGATCTTGATGTTCTTCGGCTGGACCAGCACCGCCCGTATCGCCCGGTCAGCCACGATTGAGGCGGTGACCAAAGATTATGTGGCCGCCGCCCGCACCTTGGGCGCCAGCCATTTGCGAATCCTGCTCACCCATGTGCTGCCCAATATCCTGGCCCCGCTCATCGTGGTGGTCACCATTGCCATCGGCGGTCTGATCGCCGCCGAAGCGTCGTTGAGCTACCTCAGCATCGGCTTGCCGCCCGACGTGCCCAGTTGGGGCAAGGCAATCGCAGACGGGCAAACCGTGTTGAAGGCCAATCCCGGAATTCTGCTCTGGCCCGCCGGGGCGCTCACCGCCACGGTGTTCGCCTTCCTCACCCTGGGCGAGGCGGTACGCGGAGCTTTTGGACCCAGGTCGGCCCGCCGATGAGCCTGATCAGCCTCAAGTCGCTCAGCGTCAGTTACCCAGGGCAGCCGCCAGCGCTGCGCCACGCCGACCTTGAATTGGAGGCGCGGGAGACGTTGGCAATCGTTGGCGAATCCGGCTCGGGCAAAACGACGATCGCCAACGCGGTCATGGGGCTGTTGCCCGCCGACGCCAGCGTCTCAGGCGAAATCCTGCTGGGAGACAAGGTGCTCAACGGGGGTCGCGGCGGCTGGCAGCAGGTGCGCGGCAGCCGAATCGGCTACGTGCCGCAAGACCCGATGCTGTCCCTCAACGAGGTGTTGACCGTCGGGCAGCATTTCAAAGAAACGATCCTTGCCCACCGGCTGGCGCCGCGCTCGGCCTGGCGCAAGCTGGCCGGGGAACGTTTGGCTGAAGTCGGGCTAGCCGACGCCTCTTTGTTGCGGCAGTATCCGCACCAGCTCTCTGGCGGGATGCGGCAACGGGTCTTGATCGCGCTGGCGGTGCTGGCCCGCCCCGAGGTCATCATCGCCGACGAGCCGTCCAGCGCCCTCGACGTCATCGTCCAGAAACATGTGCTGGACCTGTTGCAGCGGCTCACCGGGCAATTGGGAAGTTCGCTGCTGCTGATCACCCACGACCTCGGCCTGGTGGCCGACCGCAGTGACCGGGTTGCGGTGATGCGGGACGGGTGGATCGTGGAGACGGGCGCCACCGCGCGGGTGATCGAGAACCCCAAGCATCCCTACAGCAGGGAATTGCTGCAAGCGGTGCCGAAACTGTCGTCCTTGCGGCGGCGGGAAGCGCCAGCGGCGGTGGAAACCAGCCGGGCGCTGGCCGTCACCGAATTGGTGAAAGACTTCCGGCTGCCCCGCGCCAGAGTTTTGGGGGGAAAGCCCAGCAGAACCTTACGCGCGGTGAACCGGGTCAGTTTCAGCATCGGCAGCGGCAAAAGCGGCGAATGCTTGGCTCTGGTCGGGGAATCGGGATCGGGGAAGTCCACAGTGGCCAAACTCATCCTCGGCCTGGAGACGCCGACTTCGGGCAGCGTAGCTCTCGGGCCTGTGGTCACCGGAATGTCGCGCCGGAATGAACAGCTGCGGCGCTGCGGGCGGATTCAGGTGGTTTTCCAAGACCCGTACGCCTCATTGGATCCGCAATTCAGTGTGGCGAGAACCCTGCTGGAGCCGTTGGCCATCCACCGCCGGGGCGACCGGGCGCAGCGGCAGGCCCGCGTCCGGGAGCTGATCGGGCTGGTCGGCCTGCCCGAATCGGTGCTCGAACGCTATCCCAGCGAACTCAGCGGCGGCCAGCGGCAACGGGTCGCCATCGCCAGGGCGTTGGCATTGGAGCCGGAGGTGCTGGTGCTGGACGAAGCCGTGTCCGCGCTGGACGTGCTGGTGCAGGCGCAGATTTTGGATACGCTGCGCGGGCTGCGGCAAAGACTCGGCCTGTCGATGCTCTTCATCACCCATGACTTGGCGGTGGTGGCCGAGCTGGCCGACCGGGTGGCCGTCATCAAAGACGGGCAGATCGTGGAGTCCGGCCCGGTCGCCGATGTCTTTGAAAGCCCGAGCCATCCCTACACTAGGGAATTGCTGGATGCGGTGCCCGGCCAATCCCATTTCTGAAGCTGCCAACCAAGAACCCAACGAAAAGGAGCCTGATGTCCGATCTAACCCCAGCCGAGCTAGTCGCTGAAGTGCTGGCAGAAACGCCGATCATCGACGGGCACAACGACCTGCCAGCGGTGCTGCGTTCCAAAGCCGGCTACAGCGTCGCCGGATTGGACCGGGAAGTGCCCAGCCAGCAAACCGACCTGGCGCGCTTGAAGCTGGGCGGCGTCGGCGCCCAATTCTGGTCGGCCTGGGTGCCGTCCACCATCAGCGAGCCGGAG
>JAIRXX010000100.1 GCA_031268065.1 Propionibacteriaceae bacterium | reverse complement strand
AAATATTCCTGGTCTCCGCGAAGACCGGGGAGGGCATCGAGGGGTGGATCGACTGGCTGTTGGCCAGCGCGGGCGTTACGTCTTGCGGCCCGGATGCTCTTTCTCCCAAGCGCTGAGCTGTTGCTCCAAAGCCTTCATCAGCTCGAAGACCTGTGACGGCGGGATGCGCACCCGCGACACCACCGTCGCGTCCCGGATCACTTTGTCGTCCTCCATCCGGGGAGGTTCGGAAAACGCGGCGAAATCGAGCACGAATGCCTCGTCAGTGTGCCAAGCGCGAATGAAATCAGCGAAAGCGCCCGCTGCCAGCTCCACCGGCATCCGGACTTGAATATGTTGATCGGCCATGTGGAAAGCCTAGCCCCCACAGCCACCAAGCGGTTCGCGTAACCAGCCGTGGCGATGGCGGGTGCCGCAGCGCCGGAGCCGGTAGTGTTGGTGGGGCAACCTCTAGTCGAAGAGTGGACGATGCTGAAGGACGAGTATGAGAGCGGGCGGCTCTTCAACGCTCCCGAGATGGAGACCAACTACGCCGACGCCAAGCGGGTGTCGGCGGCAGCGGGGCCGCGCAAGGCAATCTCGGTAGACGAGCTGGCCGAGAAGGTGTTGCAGGGGTCCAGGCAGCACATCGCGCGCGCGATCACGTTGGTGGAATCCGCCAGGTCTGACCATCGGCGGATATCGCGCAAGCTGCTGCGAATACTCCGCCCCTATTCCGGCAAGGCGATCAGAGTCGGGATTTCCGGCGTCCCCGGTGCTGGCAAGTCAACCTTCATCGACGCGCTGGGGCGGCGGCTGATCGAGCGGGGCTACCAAGTGGCGGTGTTGGCCATCGATCCGACTTCGACCAAGACTGGCGGATCAATCCTGGGTGACCGCACCCGGATGGGCGAACTGGCGGCGTCGGACAAGGCGTTCGTCCGCCCCTCCCCGACTTCCGGCCATCTCGGCGGCGTGGCGCGGGCGACGCGGGAGTCGATGATCATCACTGAGGCCGCCGGTTTCGACGTCACGCTGATTGAGACGGTGGGAGTCGGCCAATCTGAGGTGGCGGTGGCCGGGATGGTGGACACTTTCCTGCTCATCACCCTGGCCCGCGCTGGCGACCAATTGCAGGGCATCAAACGCGGCATCTTGGAAATGGCCGATGTGATCACCGTGAACAAAGCCGACGGCGACCATGAGGCCGAGGCGCGGGTTGCCGCCCGTGACTTGTCCATCGCGCTCAAGCTGATCACCAGCGACCCCAACGCGCCCAGACCTCCAGTGCTGACTTCAAGCGCGATCACCGGCAAGGGCCTGGACGAGCTTTGGCAGGCGATCCTCGACCACCGCGCCCGGCTGGAAGCCAGCGGCGAGCTGGAGGCCAGGCGGGCCAAGCAGCAATTGGAATGGCTTTGGGCGCTGGTACACGGTGAACTGGATGATGCGCTGAAACGTTCTGAGCAGGTGCGGAAAATCGCCCCCCAGATGGAAGATGAAGTGGTCAGCGGGGAATTGTCCGCGCTCGAAGCCAGCTCGGCGATCATCAAGGCTTTCGCCGCCGACATCCCAGGGCTGATCCGCACCGATGGCTGAGGGGAAACCGATCAGTTGGGGGAACACCGATTGACAATGTGGCTTTGCTGGAACAATGGCCCGCTGGCCTGCTGCGGCGCCGTTGGCCAGCGAATGGTTAGAGGGACTTTTGGGGGAGTTGTATGTTCGCGGCGATAACGGCTGGTTGCGGTGCCCTGCTGGTGGTGGTCAATATATTTTTCCGGGTGCGAGGCGCGGATTTTAAGGCGTTGATGCTCAAAACCTGTTGCGGCGCCATGTTCGTCATCACCGCTGCCGCCGCTGTGTTGTCGCTGCCCGCCCCGCTGGGTGCGTTTGAGTTGTCGCTGGGAATCTGGGTGCTGCTCGGCCTGTTCTTCGGACTGCTGGGCGATGTCTGGCTGGGCGTCAAAGAGTTGACCGCCGATTACTACGACAGCTATTTCAAAGCCGGATTCGCCTCATTCGGTCTGGGCCATCTGTGTTTCGTCATCGGGATGCTGCTCGCCTTCCGCCTCGAATGGCCGGAGATCGTAGCTTCAGCGGCATTTGCGGCGATCATCCCCGCCGCAATCATCGGGGGAGCCGCGCGGCTGGGCCTCGATTTCGGCGGCCTCAAATGGGTCGCCGCCAGCTATGGATTCTTGCTCTGCTGGACCACTTCCACCGGTTTCACCGCCGCTTTCAGCAGCGTCCAGTCCGCCGGTTTGGACCCTTCCGCTGGACAGCCCTTTTTCCTGCCGCTTTTGATCGCGGTCGGCGGGGTGTTATTCCTGATTTCCGACCTGGTTCTGGCTGCGATCTACTTCGGCGGCCTCAAGGAGCGCAATTTGGCCCACGCCGCCTGCTACGTCTTCTACTACGGGGCGCAATTCACCATCGCGTTGTCGCTGCTGGCGTTGGCCTGAGCAAAGGAAATCGCGCCAGCGGCGCGGCTGTGGGGTCACCTGTGGGTGAACACCGGGGTAAACCCGTCGAAGGTGATGACCCAGCCCATGCCGTGGGCGGCG
>JAIRXX010000048.1 GCA_031268065.1 Propionibacteriaceae bacterium | reverse complement strand
CACCCAGGCTTACCTGGTTCCGCTCGGGATTGGGGCGGTGCTGAAAACGACTTGGGCGACGTTCCGGGCGCAGCCGAAGCAATTCATCGTCATCGGGGGCACCACTTCGGCGCTCTTGGTGTTGCTGTCGGTGCTGAGCGTTGTCCCGCTGCTGGAAAACGTCCAAACCGCCATCTTCGCGATGGATTTTGAAAGTTTGATAATGTCCCTCCCCTTGCTGGTCGGCGGGATTGCCGTGGTGTGTTCCCTAGTCGAAATAGTCGGCTCGGTGATGATCTCCGGAGTGGCCGATGGCGTCGGGCGGGGGGTGCGGCGCGGCTACCCCGAATTGCTGCAACGCGGGTTGCGGGCGGTCCCAAAGGCGATCATCTGGGTGTTGCTGGCCAGCGCCGCCAGCGCTTTGCTGACGGCGGTTTTCGGCGCCTGGCTGAAAACGGTCGTCGAGTCAACGATAGATTCGGACATTCGGGCGGCTACCACATCGCTGTTGCTTGGGACTTTGGCAATGCTGTTCGGCAGTTTGGTGCTGAGCGTAGCCGTTTACCTATTCACGGTCCGGCTGTTCCTCCTCTGCCCCATTTATTACCTGGAGGAAGCCAGCGGATTGGCGGCGTTAAAGCGGGCGTGGAGCCTGTCCAAGGGTGCCTCGCCCAGAATCTTGCTGACGCTGCTGATCGTCAGCTTCGCAGTCGGCTTGGCTAGCCAGGTCTGCACCTTCCCGATTATGCTCGTCGGGGTAAACAGCTATTCGAGCGTCACCGAATTGCTGCTGCAAAACCTGGGCATGGTGATCTTCGTCCTGCTGGCAATCTTCGTCTTGGACGCGATTTCGCGGATGGCGTTGTCAATCGCGTCGGTGGTCTTCTACCACGACCAAATACGGCTGGGGAAACCGGCTCAGTAGCTGTTTCGGCAGGTGGCGGGGCGGTTGAGTTCCAGCCGCATCCTGACAGTGATCGGTTCGCGCTGCCCGCCGACGTGGACGATCTCGTCGCCGTCTACCCGCAGCTGGCTGGAGTAGCAGGCCAAAGCCGCTTTCGCGGTGGCCTGGTGGCCGGTCAAATCAAAATCGACCCACTCGCCGCCCGGTCCTGGTTTGGCACCGGCTACGATCTGATAGCGGTCGATGCCGAGGGTTTCGGCAGCGATGATGGACAATTCATGGCAGGCGACGTGGTCGGGATGTCCATAACCGCCAGTCGCGTCGTAACTCATCAGCGCGTCCGCAGCCCAGTCCCGGCAGAAGGCCGCCAGATCGGCGGCAGCCTGCGCAGGGTCGGCCTGCGAGAGGGAATCAGGACCGGCGTCTGCGACTGGTCCGGCCAGGGTGGGGGTTATCCAGCGCATCCCGGAATCCAGATAACGCCGCTGGGGCGAGCTTGCCAGGGCGGGCGGCTCCCCCAGGAAGCAGTGCGTCTCGACTCCCAGCGCCTGCAAAGCCCGCCCCAACTCGCGTTCCCGCAATTCCAGCAACGTTTCCCCCGCCGCCAGCGCCCCCGGACGCGCCTCGCCGCGTTCCCCCCGAGTCGCGGTGACCACTGCCACTGCGATTCCCTGGGCGACGAAGCTGGCTATCAACGCGCCGGTGGCGATGGTTTCGTCATCGGGGTGGGCGTGCAAGAAGGCGATTCGGCGCTTATCCATCGATTAGGTTCTGGTATAGGGCCTGCAAGCGAATCGCCGCCGCACGCCAGTCGAAACGGCGGGCGTGTACTCGGGCGACCACCCCCATCGTGCGCAGCAGTCCGGGCTGGGTCAGCAGCTTCCGCAAGGCCAGGCCCCAGTCTTCGGGACGGCGCGAGTCCATCAATTGCCCGGTCTCACCGTGGGCGACCGCCTCGCGCAGGCCGCCAGCGGCAGCGGCTATCACCGGCACGCCGCTGGACGCGGCCTCCAGCGCGACCAGCCCGAAAGTCTCCGAGTGCGAGGGCACCAACACCACTTTCGCCCCGCGCATCAGCTGGGACAGCTCGGGCCTTGGCTGTGGGCCGAGGAATGTGACGTCGCCAGTGAGGCTTAGCTCGCTGGTCAGCTCGGTCAGCTTCTGGGCGTAGTCTGCGAAATCCGCCGAGGTGTCTCCAGCCACCACCAGGTGCGGACGCAGTTCGGCGGGCAATTCTGCCAACGCGGCGATGGCCAGGTCAGGGCCTTTCAACGGCTGTAGCCGGGCGGCGAAGAGGATGTAGCCATTCGGCCATTCCGGACGGGTGCCGTCCTCGCCGGGCCTAAGCGGGCGGAATAATTCATGGTCCACTCCCGGCGAGACTATGTGGACGATGTTCGGATCGGCGCCGCAGCGCTCAATGACGGTGTGGGCTTCGGCGGCGCTGATCGCCACCACGGCGTCCGAATTCTGCGCCACATAAGCCTCACCTGGCACTCTCCTGGGCGATTCCGGCGGTTCTCCCTGCGACAGGCTCGATCCCGGCAGCGCCGCCACCGAGTGGAAACTCTGCACATGGGGGATGCCCCACTTCCGCGCCAGCGGCACAGCGGCAACCCCGGACATCCAATGGTGCGAATGCACCAAGTCGTAGGGGCCGAGTTGGGCCAGTCCGGCAGCGAATTCGTCTATCCAGGAATCGATGACGCTCTTGGGCAGCGGAGTCCTTGGTCCGGCGTCGATATGGCGCAATACGACGTTCGGCGCCAGCTCCAACAGGTCGGGATCGCTGGGATCGCTGCGCCGGGTGATCAATTCGACGTGGTGCCCCAAAGCGGCCAGCGCTTCGGCTTGGGCGCGCTCCACCACATTCATGCCGCCCGCGTCGCCCGATCCGGGCTGCATGGCCGGAGACGTGTGAAGCGAGACAAAGGCAAACCTTAAGGACACAGATTCAGCCTACCCACCTTGCCTTGCGGGCACCGAATCCAGGCCGGGAGCGCTCAAACCTCGAAAAGGTGGGCATTGAGCCGCAGCAGGCGCAGCGCATGGCTGCAGTGGCGCCGGACTGCGACACGGCTGAGTCCGACATATTCGGCGGCTTGCTGGCTGGGCATCCCCTCCAGATAGACGACCACCAGCACGCTGTGGGTGTGCTCGCTGATCAAGCCGACTTCGACGGCTTCGCGCAGCATGTCCGCCACGGCGAATCCGCCCGGATCAATCGAATCTGAGGCGATCACCGCCTGCTGCTCGGCGGTAGGCGGCATAGCCGCCCAGACCCGTTTGCGGGCGTCCAGCATAATATTGGCGGCGATGCTGTGCGGACGCCGCAGCAGCGGATAGGTGATTATCCCCAGCCAGACTTCGGCCAAATACACTTTCAGCCCATTTCGGGCATCTTTCCTCGCCGCCGCGACCACTTTCGGCAGCATCCACTGCAAAATTGTCCGATGGGCGAACGGATCGCCAGCCGCACCCAACCGCAACAATTCGCGCAGCACCGGATCGCGGTTGGCGCTGATCGCAGCGAGCACATCGTCCAGGCAGCGGCAACCGTCCAGCAATTCACTCTCACCAGCCCATTCGGCCACCACCCGGTCACAGCGCCGGTTAAGCTCCTGCCACTCGTTGATTAGGCGGTTCACATCGCGCGGGAGGCTGGCCATGCCCTTGAGTGTGCGAAAACCGCTTTGCGCGAAGCGTTGCCAACCTTTGAATGCCGCCGCCGACCCGGCGAAACTTAACAATTTGATATCAATCACCCGCTCCGCTTAGCTGGCAACCAGCTGTGAGCGTAGTCTTTTACCAAGTTCCCCGTCGCGTGCAAGCGACCCCATAATCGCCTAGGGGGCTGCTCGGATCACCAGTAGCCCCCTAGAGCCAACAATCTCCCGCCAGCCCCCCAAGGCGCGTCTTCCGAACAGACTAGCTGACGGCTGTCCGCAGGTACGGCCTTCTAGTAGAGTGATTCTGTACAAATACGTACCATTTTGAATCACTTGGGAGGGGCATGAGGACTGCGGAGGCTATCGTGCGGCTGGCCGATTGGGATCGCCGGAATAGATACGTGTACCTCAAGCGCGACCTTGGGAAGGTCTTCAACGAGGCTGGGAACACCTTGAACCAGACGTTGAAACGCCTGAAAGGCAAGGGCGTGCTCGTCCGCGCGGCCCACGGCGTCTACGTGTATGCCTTGAGTTCCAGGGTGGGAGCGGCGACAATCCAAGAGATCGCACTCACCCTGCGGCGCGGGGAATATGTTTTCGAGAGCCTGGAGTCGGCGCTGTCCCAATGGGGGGTGATCTCGCAGGTGCCAATCGACCGCATCACCGTGATGACCACCGGCAGCAAAGGCGTATCCCGAACTCCTTATGGCACCATCGAATTCGTGCATACCAAGCTAACTCCAGACCAGATTAGGCAAGGAACCCTGGAGCGCCCAGGACAGCCGCTTCCGATAGCCACCGAGGCATTCGCCCTGCGCAATCTGCGCCGCACCGGACGCAGCGCGGAGTTGTTGGCAGAAAGAGGCTCCCATGAGTAACCAAGCGGTTGACTTCAGGGCGGTCGCCCAGGCGGTGGCAGCAGCACCCGGCCATATTGCGATGCTGCCAGTCATCGAAAAGGAATTGCTGCATTACGAAATCCTGAACGTAATGGACGAGGCTGGGCATCTTGCCCAGCTCACCTTCCAGGGGGGAACCTGCCTTCGGGTGTGCTACGGCTCGGAGCGCTTTAGCGAAGACTTGGACTTCGCCGGAGGCAGTTCTTTCGCGGAGGTCAACCTTCAGGGACTCGCCGCCACCTTGGAGCACGCCCTGGCGCGGCGCTACCAAGTCGAAGTCGAAGTAGACCCGCCCGCACGGCAACCTGCTGCTGCTTTGGTTCGCGTTGACACTTGGCGGATCAAGATCGTGACCGCTGGACAACGGCGCGATCTGCC
>JAIRXX010000026.1 GCA_031268065.1 Propionibacteriaceae bacterium | reverse complement strand
CGGCATGATCGCCTATCGCAAGCGCCGGGGGATCGAGGCGTTCATGCTGGCGATAGCAATCGCCTTGGCTATGGGCGGATACATCGTCACCCAGCTCAATATCGACCAGCAGTTGCCCGCAGAGTGGCCGTGGGCGCTGGGTATCCTCGTTGCGCTCGCCTTGGCCGCGCATCTGGTGGTGCGGATAAGGGTGCCCTACGCCGATCCGCTGATCCTGCCGATCGCCATGCTGCTAAACGGCATCGGCTTGGCGATGATCCACCGGCTCGATCTGGGCAGCGACCCGATCATGCATTCAGCCGAATTGCAATTGATGTGGACCTGCGTGGCGGTCTTCGTCTTCTGCCTCGTCCTGATCATCATGCCCGACTATACGATTCTGCATCGCTACCCCTACCTCTTCTTCCTGATCGGCGTGACCGTGCTGATGCTGCCGCTGCTGCCAGTCATCGGCTCGGAGAAGCATGGCTCCAGGATTTGGATTCAGCTCGGCAATTACTCCTTCCAGCCCGCCGAATTGGCCAAGATCATCCTCGCGGTGGCCTTCGCCGCCTACCTGGTGGACAAGAAAGAAGTCCTTGCGATGGCTGGGGGCCGGGTTCTCGGCATCACCTTGCCCCGGCCCAGGGACCTCGGGCCGATTCTCATCGTCTGGTTGGCCAGCTTGGCCGTCTTGGTCTTCCAAAAAGACCTCGGCACTTCGCTGCTTTTCTTCGGCTTGTTCGTGACGATGCTCTACATCGCCACCGAACGGCCCTTCTGGCCGATCTTGGGCCTGCTGCTCTTCATCGGCGGCGCGGCGGCCAGCTACCCCTTCTTCGGCCATTTGCGCACCAGGGTGGGGGCTTGGCTCGATCCTTTCGGTGACTTCGACCGCAACTACCAAGTGATCCAGGCCCAATTCGGGATAGCTTGGGGTGGTCTCTTCGGTACGGGCTGGGGCATGGGGCGGCCCAATATGACTCCGCTGGCGAAGACCGACTTTATCGGCGCCGCTATTGGCGAGGAATTGGGCGCCACCGGGCTGATCGCCATAATGCTGCTGTACGGCGTCCTGGTGGCCCGAGGCCTGCGTGCCGCACTCGGCTGCCGCGAGCCGTTCGGGAAGCTGCTCGCCGCCGGCCTGTCCTTCGTATTGGCTATCCAGGTGTTCGTCATTCTGGGAGGGGTCACCCGGCTGCTGCCCCTGACTGGGCTGACCACGCCATTCATGTCGCAAGGGGGATCGTCGCTCTTGGCCAACTGGGCGATGATAGCCCTGCTGCTGGTCATCACCCACCATTCCCGGCGTCCGGTCGGGCAGGCCCAAGACCCGCAGGTCTCGCTGGCCCAGGAAGCCACCCAGCTGATCGAGGTGGCCGGATGAACGCCCCAATCCGAATGAACGGCCCCATCCGGGTGGTGTCTGTCGCCGTGCTGGTCATGTTCTTGGCGCTGCTGGCCAATCTGACCTATTCAGTCACCATGCGGCAAACCGCCCTCAACGAAAATTCGCAGAACAGGCGGATCACCGACGCCCGATTCGCCCAGGACCGGGGTCCGATCATGGTGGGAAACACCCCGATTGCCGAGTCAGGGCCGGTGAAGGACCGTTTCAAGTATCAGCGGGAGTATCCCAGCGGTCCGCTGTACGCGCCGATCACCGGCTTCTATTCCTACCTCTATGCCAGTTCGGCGCTGGAGTCCTCGCAATCCAGGTTCCTCTCCGGGGCGACTGACCAGCAGGTGCTTGAGCAACTCATCGAGTCTGCGGCAGGCAAATCTCCGAAGGGGGCGACGGTCGAGACCACGATTTCGGCCAAGGCGCAGAAAGCCGCATGGAAAGCGCTGGCCGGGCGGAAGGGGGCAGTGGTCGCCCTCGATTACCACACCGGCGCGGTGAAGGCCCTGGTGACTTCGCCCAGCTACGATCCCGCCATGCTGGCGACCCACGACCTCGACGCCTCAAAACAGGCCTGGGAAAGGCTTTCCGCCGATCCCGACAAGCCGATGGCAAACCGGGCCACCAGGGAGATTTACGCCCCCGGTTCCACTTTCAAGCTGATCACGGCGGCGGCGGCGTTGGAGAACGGGTACACCAGCGACTCCACCATTGACGCCAGCGCTTACAAGCTTCCCGGTTCCACCAAGCAGATCAAAGGCTCCTGCGGTGGCGCCAAGATCAGCCTCGGCCAGGCGTTGCGCGTCTCTTGCAATCCCGGATTCGCCAGGCTCGGCGCGGAACTCGGCGCGGACACCATGCTGAAGCAGGCCGAGGCTTTCGGTTTCGGACAACGCTATCTGCCTGAGATCGGATCGGTCCCCAGCCGTTTCCCGGAAGACATCGATCCGGCGCAGACGGCGATGAGTTCCATCGGTGAATACGAGGTGGCGGCGACTCCGCTGCAGATGGCGATGGTGGCGGCAGCCATTGCGAATGACGGCGTGGTGATGCAGCCCTATATCGTGGACCGGGTGCTGAGCGCCGACCTGACTTTGATCCAGCAAACCGCTCCGGCCCAGGCGTCCATCGCCGTCAGCACCGGCACTGCCGCGCAACTTCGGCAGATGATGGTGAGCGTTGTCGAGTCGGGCACCGGATCTCGCGCTAAGATTCCCGGCGTAGAAGTAGGGGGGAAAACCGGCACTGCGGTAACCGACCGAGAGCGGCTTCCATACGCCTGGTTTGTCGCTTATGTGAAAGAGTATGGTGTCGCGGTGGCAGTTTTCATTGAAGATGCCGATATCAGCGCCAGCGAAGTTGCTGGAGGAAGAGTGTCAGCGCCGGTGGCAAAAGCAGTGTTGGAGGCTTTGAAGTGACACAATGGTATGGGGTCTGGCGGGTGACCGCAGTGTTCCGAGAGGAAATACGATGACTGAAGAGCCGAGACTGCTAGGCGGGCGTTATCAGCTTGGCGCGCTCTTGGGGCGTGGCGGCATGGCTGAGGTGCGCCATGCCCGCGACATCAGGCTGAACCGGGACGTTGCGGTAAAGCAATTGCGGGTGGACCTCGCCACCGATCCGACTTTCCAGGAGCGGTTCCGGCGCGAAGCCCAGGCGGCAGCGGGGCTGAACCATCCCAATATCGTCGCCGTCTATGACACTGGCGAGGAGCCCGATCCGGCCACCGGGGTGCGCGTCCCGTATATCGTGATGGAATTGGTCGAGGGGCACACCCTGCGGGAGATTCTGCGCACTGGGCGGCAAATCCAGCCGTTCAAGGCGTTGGAATTCACCGAAGGGGTTCTGGAAGCGCTCAATTACTCCCATCGTGCCGGGATCATCCACCGCGACATCAAGCCGGCGAATGTGATGCTCACTCCAGACGGCACCGTCAAAGTGATGGATTTCGGCATCGCACGGGCGGTAGCCGACACTTCTGCGACGATGACCCAGACTGCCGCTGTCATCGGCACCGCGCAGTATCTGTCCCCGGAGCAGGCTAGAGGCGAACCGGTTGACGCGCGGAGCGACGTCTACTCCGCTGGGTGCCTGCTCTATGAATTGCTGGTCGGGCGGCCACCGTTCACCGGCGATTCCCCGGTCAGCGTCGCCTACCAGCACGTCCGCGAGAGTCCGGTGCCGCCCAGCCAGATTGATCCGATGATCACTCCGGGCATGGACACCGTGGTTTTGAAGGCGCTGGCAAAAGACCCGGCTGACCGCTACCAGAGCGCGGCGGTTATGCGCGACGACATAGCCCGGTTGCTGGCCGGGCAGGACATTTACACCCAACTGCCGATGACGGTGCCCGCCGCCGCCACGACCGTCGCTGTCCCCGCCGCCAATTACGAGCCGGACGATTACGAGGAAGAGCGGCCCCGCGGGCGGCGGGTAGGCATCATGGTCTTTCTGATCGCGCTGGTGGTGATCGGGGTCGGGCTGGGCATCTTCTTCCTGCTGAATCCAATCGGCAGGCCGGAATTTGTCACCGTCCCGAATATCGTCGACCGCAGGCCCGAGGAAGCGATGCTAATCCTGCAAGAGGCCAAGCTGGTGCCGATTCCGAAGCAGGTGCAAGGCCCGGACAACGATTCGGTCGGGCGAGTGGTGAGCCAGAATCCCTTCGCAGGCACGAATGTTCCCGAGGGTTCTGAGGTGCGCTACGAGATCAACATGGGCAAGCCGAAGGGGACGGTGCTCCCCGGCTTGATCGGGATGAAATACCAAGATGCCAAGCAGCAGTTGGAAGCGATGGGTTTCACCAATGTCAGCACCCAGGAAGACCCCAATGAGCCGATCGATTCCAAGAAGGGCCAAGTCACCAAGGTAAATCCGGCTGAGGGCGCGGAGATTCCGTTGGACCAGGAGATCGTCATCTACTACGCGACTGGGAAGAGCGAGGTGCCGCTGCTGACCGGCTTGTCCGAGGAGCAGGCCGCCTATCAGGCGAGCAATGCCGGGTTCAAGGTGGAATTCTCCCAAGAGGTCTCCGAGAGCACCCCAGGCAATGTCATCGCGCAGGATCCAGAACAGGGCGTGATGTGGGATCGGACCAAGGCGTTGAAACTCGTGGTGGCCAAGGCGCCGCCGCTGCCCACAAAAACTCCGACTCCCCCTCCCGATCCCACCGATCCCCCTGTTGATCCGTAGCAGAGTGGATGGGGGCTGCTTAGCCAGCCAGCAACACTTTGAGGTCGGCTGCCCTGCGTGGCGCGTCTGCCGCTCCGCAGACTGCGAGCCAATTCGCCAGCAACCGGTGGCCGCACTGGGTGAGCACTGATTCCGGGTGGAATTGGACGCCCTCGACCGGGAGGCTGCGGTGCCGCACCGCCATGACGACTCCGCTCTCAGCGGTGGCGCTGATCTTGAGTTCGGCTGGGGTGCTGGCCGGGTCGAGCGCGAGTGAGTGATAGCGGGTGGCGGTGATCGGATTGGGCAGTCCGGCAAACACGCCTTCCTGGTCGTGGCTGATCAGCGAGGTCTTGCCGTGCAGCAGCTCCGGGGCACGCGACACTGTGCCGCCGTAGGACACGCAAATCGCCTGCATGCCGAGGCAGACCCCGAAGATGGGCAGTTTGCCCGCATATTCGCGGATCAGGTCCACGCAGACTCCGGCACGCTGGGGCGTGCCAGGGCCGGGGGAGAGCAGCACTCCGTCAAAACGTTTGGCCCAGTCAGCGCTGAAGCGGGCGTCGTCATTGCGCCACACTTCGACCTCGGCCCCGAGTTGGGCCAGGTATTGAACGATGTTGTAGACGAAGGAGTCGTAATTGTCCACAACGAGGATGCTGGTCACTGTCGCGGCTGAGAAGAGAGCTAGCCCTTCTTGCCCCATTGGGTCGAGACGATGAACGACGCGGCGATCAGCGCCATGCCGATGATGATGTTCCAGCCGCCCAGGCCGCCTTGCTCAGTCGGGGCGCTGATCACCGGAATGTAGATTCCCAGCGATGCGGTCACGTAATAGACCACCAACCAGGCGATGCCAAGCAGCAACAGGGTCAGGAAGGTCGGCACCACCCAGCTTCCCGAACCGGGAGATGCGGGCTTTTTGGCCTTCTTCTCCTGCACGGCTGCTTCGTTGGCCTGCTTTTTCTTCGCGGCGGCCTCTTTGCGAACTTTAGATTCTGGCACTACGACTCCTTGGACTTCCGGCTATAAACAATACCAGGGCACAGTCACCCCGCAGGCTTCAACAGCGGGAACAGGATGGTTTCGCGGATGCCCGCCCCGGTGAGCAGCATCATCAACCGGTCGATTCCCAGACCCATGCCGCCCATCGGCGGAGCGCCCAGTTCGAGGGCGTTGAGGAAGTCATCGTCCAATTGCATGGCCTCGGGGTCGCCCGCAGCTGCTTTGATGGATTGGGCCACCAGCCGTTCCCTTTGGATCACCGGATCGATCAGTTCGGAGAATCCGGTGCCGCGCTCCACTCCGCCGATGATCAAATCCCAGGCCTCGATCAAGTTTTGGTCTTCGCGGTGCGGCCTGGCCAGCGGCTGCGCTATCGGCGGATAGTCGCAGACGAAGGTGGGCTGGATCAGGTTGGGTTCGACAATCTCGCCGAATAGCTCCATGACCATTTTTTGCGCCTCCCAGGCGGGGTTGTAAGCGATGTCGTGCGCGTCGGCCACCTCGCGCAACCGCTGCAGCCCGGTGGCGGGGGTGATTTCCTCCCCGATGGTTTGGGACAGGGTGGGGTAAACCGGTTTCCATTCCCATTCCCCGCCCAGGTCTATCTCGCCGTCGGGGGTGTCGATGAGGGTGGAGCCGATGGCGTTGGCGGCGTTGACGATCAGCCGTTGGGTCAGTTCCGCGATGGTGTGCTGGTCGCCCCAGGACTGGTACGCCTCCAGCATGGTGAATTCTGCCGAGTGCGAGGAGTCGATGCCTTCGTTGCGGAAGACCTGGCCAATCTCGTACACCCGGTCTGCGCCGCCGACCATAGCCCGTTTCAGAAATAGCTCAAGCGCAATCCGCAGCGTCATCGGGATGTCGAAGGCATTCAGGTGGGTTTTGAACGGCCTGGCCGCCGCACCGCCGTGGATGAGTTGCAACAGCGGAGACTCGATTTCGATATAGCCCTCTCCGAACAGGGTCTCCCGGATGGAACGGGTGGCGATTGAGCGTTTGCGCAGCATGTCGCGGGCATCTTGGCGGACCACAAGGTCGGCGTGGCGCTGCCGCACCCGGTTTTCCTCGCTCAAATCCTTGTGCAACACCGGCAGCGGGCGCAGCGCTTTGCTGGCCAAAACCCAAGAGCTTGCCAGCACGCTCAGTTCTCCGCGCCGCGAGGAAATCACCCGTCCAGTCACGGAGACGAAATCGCCCAAGTCAACGTCGGCCTTCCAATCCGCCAACGCCTGCTCGCCCACTTCGGCCAGGGAGAGCATCACTTGCAGCCTGGTGCCGGAATCTTCCAGGGTGAAACCGTCTTGGAGGGTGGCAAAGCACAATTTCCCGGTGTTGCGGATGAACATCACCCGTCCCGAGACCGAGATCACGTCTTGGGTCTCTTCACCGGCCTGCAAATGCCCCCAGCCCCGCTGCACCTGGGAGGCAGTGTGCGTGCGCGGCACCGCTATCGGGTACGGCGGCACCCCCTTGGCCAGCAGCCGGGCGCGTTTGCCCAGCCGAATCTGCTGCTGCTCGCTCAACTCGGGGTCAAGCCAGCCGTCGGTCTTGGTCATGTCCAGATTGCTCTCACTCACCCATCTAGATTAAGGCATTGGCGGACCTCGCTGCGACGCTGCCCCCACTGGGGCCAACCCCCGTTCGGCGCGGCTTCTGGCGGCTAGGGCAAAGCTCCGACTCGCCAGCCTGCGGCGCGGGCATTTGACAGGCCCCTGTAGCATTGGCATAAGGTACCTGTAGAACAGGTTCCTACAGAAAGGAATTGACATGGGGGATTTATTCTCAAAGATGGCGCGGGTGATCCACTTGCACCGCCGTCAGCAACCGCGTGGCCGCGACGGCCAGCCGTTGGACCAGACTCGCGGGCAGGGGCGGATACTCGCCATGCTGAAAATTCAAGACGGGATTTCGACAAGAGACCTGTC
>JAIRXX010000327.1 GCA_031268065.1 Propionibacteriaceae bacterium | reverse complement strand
GAGTGCAAGTTCTGGACAGAAATTGGAAAGTGTGCAAACAAAACCCGAAAGCAGGCAAAAAAGTCTCCACATCAGAAATAATAACACTTTGGTCAGTCAAGCTCAACGAAAAATGCCCTAAGTAGCGCGTGATACGCCATAAGCAACACAACACCTGACACGCCGACCCAACCTTAAAATCAATCGTTTCAATATTACCAAACAATAAGGAGTCCCCCATTATGACCGATCCGTATAGCCAACCAGACCAAAACTCTGATCTGCAACAAGACCAGCCACCACTAGCCACAGTGGATGTTGCCCAACAACAATCCAACTCTGCGCCAACGACAATTCCGGCAGGCTGGTACGCGGATGTTCATGTGGCTAACGTCGAACGATGGTGGGATGGCTTGCAATGGACAGCTAACACACGTCCACAAGCCCAAGCCCAGCCAGTTCCATTCGTCCAACCCCAAGACTTCTATATGCTTGGGGGAAACCCCGGAAACCCACTTGGAGTCGGCAATGGGAACATCGGAGCGGATAGGTCAGCGCACTATACCCGGCAGCAGAAAGGCCATTCACTAATCCTTCATATCTGTCTATGCTTTCTGGGTATCGGTCTTATCACCATCCCTTATTACAGCATCAGCCCTAACCATTACTGGCATGCTTGACCCCAGGGAGCATCTGTCTGCAATTAACACCTAAAAAGCTTCTGTAGAGGAAAACTCACCTTAATGATCGCGCAATTCGTCATGGGCGGCGGCGAGATCACCGAGGATGCTTGCGAGTGCTCTTTGTCACGCAGTCCAGATGGTAGAGATGGGAGTGGCGACTATGCCTGGGCTGAGCACAAAAGAGGCTGGGCCGGTGTGGAAGACGATCCCGCCGATGAAATCGCCGCCAAGGCGGTCTCGAAGCCAAATCAGATGACGGGCATCGTCAAGGCTTGGGGCGGCGGTGGCCTTGATCTCAATGGCGACAATACGACGGCGGGGAAATTCGATGACGAGATCGACCTCGTGGCGCCCGCCTTTGTCGCGCAGATGCAGCAGTTTGGGAGGATGGGCTTGGATCGCCAATTCTGGGCGAAGTTGGGCCGCAACGAAAGTGTCCAAGACCGCTCCAAGAATCTGCGGGCTGCTGACTGCGGCGCTGGCATCGACGCCGAGAATATGCATCAGCAGGCCGCTGTCGAGAATATAGCGCTTCGGCAGCGCCGCCAGACGGTCGAGGCGGTCGGAACGCCACGCAGGCACCCGCTCAGAAAAGAAGACGGACTCAAGCAGGTCTTCGTACAAAGCGGCGGTGTGCTTGGAGATTCCGGCGGCATCGCGCAATGTCGCCTGGTCCAGTATCCGCGAGGAATTCAGGGCCACAGCCTTGGTGAAAGCGGCAAGTTTCGCCGGATCCGGGTCAGACCCCGCCAGTTTCACGTCGTTCGTCGCCAACTCAGCTAGATAAGACTCAAACCAGCGGGCGCGGGTGTCGGCATCGTGCCGATGGCTCACAACATCGGGGAACCCGCCCTCGGCGGCCAAGTCCAGATAATCGTAGACGGACAAATCAGCGGCGGGTGTTTCTGCCAACGTCATCACGTCTGCCATTCGCCGCACCAGACTGGGAGCGGCAGACCTGGCGATCTCGCGCCGTGTCAGCCCAAAGACCGACTGGCGCACCACACGTCCCGTTGCCGGCCAAGTGTATTGCGTGCCGATACGCACACTGCCCGTCAACAGGAACTGGCCCGGAACCGGATGATCGTCAACCCTTCGTTTCACGGCAGCCAACACTTCGGGGAGACGCTGCCACTCATCAAGCAACACCGGTGCCTGCATCCGCCCCAGCGCCGCATCCGCGTCAACGTGGAAGGGCGCCGCCTCAGCCTCGCGGTCAAACCGGATAGCACTCGCCGCCAGCCTCTGCGCCGACGTCGTTTTGCCCACAGCCCGTGGACCTACCACGCTCACTGCGGGCAGCGTCTCCACGATACGCGCCAAAGCCGAGTCCACCAGTCGCGGAATGTATGCCTCAACTTCCGTCATGATGGATATCCTACCGGCGATTGCCCCTCTGGACCACAATCGCCTGCCCCTCTAGACCACGTTAGGCTGACCCTTTGGACCAATAAGTGAGTTGCTGCGCGCCAGTCATGCTCTGCCCCTACCGCTAAGGTGGCGTAACCGAAACAAGTGACATCACACTCACAGAACTCGGCCAATAGCGACACAAGCCTGTCGAAACCACGGACCGCTGACCCCTTAAATCCCCAAAGGGATAAAACTCGAGCCGGACTTCCTGGCGAACCACTAACTGCGAGTTAGCAGTTGACTCACCCACTTCGCCATCAGCCAGCACCGGCAGTTTCCACAAACGCCTATTACGCCCACCCGGCGCACTCAAGCGGAGAGTCGATGAGAACCTGTGTGCTCGCTCTTCAGGGGCAGCAACGCCAAGGAGTCTTTAAAAACATGACAAGGGTCTGCAAAGCCAAAGTTGGCAAAGCAGGTGGCCCAAGTTTTACAACGGCACGCATCGCTGCTTTCGTCGGCTAATTCGGCCAGCCGAGGATGGAGTCCAACGCTTGCTCGGACCAGTCCAGCAGGGCCAGGTCGGTGATGGGCTGGCCGCCGATCCGGGCGGTCATCGGGCGCGGGACCATGATGGCGCGGGCGGAAACGCGGTACTGCGCACCTGGATAGAGGCGGGCCAGGCGCACCTGGCGGGAGTCGGGCAGGTCCACCGGGGCGAAACGGATGAAATTGCCCTGGGCGGCAACTTCCTCCAGGCCGAAGGAACGCGCTTTGAGGCGGAACGACGTCACCCGCAGCAGCGCCGCAGCCTCAGCGGGAGGCTCGCCGTAACGGTCGAGCAATTCATCGCGGACGGCGGCGAGGCCATCCAAGGTGGAGACTTGGGCCAGCCGCTTGTACATCTCCAGCCGCAACCGCTCCGACTCCACATAGCTGAGGGGCAAATGGGCGTCGATGGGCAATTCGATGCGCAACTCTGGCTCCGGCTGGGCCTCGACACCCTGGAAGTCGGCCACCGCCTCGCCCACCAGCCGCAGATACAGATCGAAACCGACCTCGGCGATGTGCCCGGACTGCTCCCCGCCGAGCAGGTTTCCCGCCCCGCGTATCTCCAGGTCTTTCATCGCTATCGACATCCCCGCGCCCAGATCGGTGTGCGCGGCCATCGTGGCCAGCCGGTCATGGGCGGTCTGCGTCAACGGCGTCTGCGGCGGATATAGCAAATAGGCGTAGCCGCGCTCCCGGCCCCGACCGACCCGTCCGCGCAATTGGTGCAACTGGCTCAACCCGAGCAGGTCCGCCCGCTCGATCAGCAGCGTATTCGCGGTGTTGATGTCCAACCCGGCTTCGATGATGGTCGTGCAGACCAGCACGTCGTAACCGCGCTCCCAGAAATCGACCATCACCTGTTCCAGCGCGTGCTCGTTCATCTGCCCGTGGGCGACGGCAATTCGAGCCTCCGGCACCAGTTCGGCCAGCCGTTTGGCGGCTTTGTCGATGGAGGCAACCCGGTTGTGGATGAAGAACGCCTGCCCCTCCCGAGCCAATTCGCGCCGAATTGCCGCCCTGATTTGCCCCTCGTCGTACGGGCCAGCGAAGGTCAGCACCGGATGGCGGTCCTCTGGCGGAGTGGCGATAACGCTCATCTCCCGGATGCCGGTGATAGCCATCTCCAAGGTGCGCGGGATCGGGGTCGCGCTCATCGCCAGCACGTCTACATTGAGGCGGAGCTTCTTCAGCGCCTCTTTGTGCTCCACCCCGAAACGCTGCTCCTCGTCGATGACCACCAAGCCCAAGTCTTTGAATTTTACTTCGTCGCTGATCAGACGGTGGGTGCCCACCACCACATCGATTTTCCCGCTGGCCAGTCCCTCCAGCACAGCTTTCGCCTCAGACTGGCTCTGGAAGCGACTCAGCGCGGCCAACGTCACCGGGAATCCGGCGTAGCGCTCCGCGAAAGTCGCCATATGCTGCTGCACCAGCAGAGTCGTCGGCACCAGCACCGCCACCTGTTTGCCGTCCATCACCGCCTTGAACGCCGCCCGCACCGCAATCTCAGTCTTGCCGTAGCCCACGTCCCCGCAGATCAGCCGATCCATCGGGGTGACTTCTTCCATGTCGCGCTTCACCTCGTTGACCGCCGTCAGTTGGTCGGGAGTCTCCACAAAGGCGAAGCCGTCCTCCAATTCGCGCTGCCAAGGGGTGTCCGGGGCAAAGGCATGGCCGACGGACGCCTGCCTGGCGGCGTACAGCTTGATCAACTCCGCAGCTATTTCGCGCACCGCGCGCCGGGCGCTGGATTTGCGCCGATTCCAGTCGGCGCCGCCGAGCCGGTCGAGCGTCGGCGCCTCCCCACCCACATAGCGGGTGATCAGGTGGAGTTGGTCCATCGGCACGTACAACCGGTCACCGGGCTGCCCGCGCTTGCTCGGCGCGTACTCGATCACCAGATATTCCCTGGTCGCCCCGGCCACGCTGCGCCGAGTCATCTCTATATAGCGGCCCACCCCATGCAATTCGTGGACGACCGGATCCTGGCTGGTCAATTCCAGCGGATCGATCTGCGCCTTCCGCCTGGCTGGCATCCGGCGGGCAGCTCTGTCACCCTCGCGCTGCCCGGAGAGGTCCCCCACTGTGAATACGTCCAATTTGGCCCTGGGCAGTGAAAAACCGTGCGCCAAGTCGGCCACCAGCACTTCCACCACCCCAGGCTTGGGGCGTTTTCCGGGGTTCCCCAATCGGGCGGGAATCTCATGCTCTCCGAGAATTTCCGCCATCCGTTTAGCCAGGCCGGGCGCGTCTGCGATCAGCACGCAGCGATGCTTGGCTGCCACCGCGTCGGCTACCGCGGCAACAGCCGCTTCGGTATCCCCCCGCCAGACCTCTCCCGGCTTGGCGTCCACCCTGAGACCGGGAATGCCGCCGCCTTCCTGGTCCTGGTCGGAAATAGCTTCCTGGTCCGAGAGCGCAAACGGCGACATCGCCCACCAGCATTGGCCGCTGGCAAAGACGTGGGTACGCACGTCGGCCAGCGAGCGATATGCCGCTTGGGCCAAGTCGATGGGTTCCTTCCCGCCTAGTGCGGCCGCGTCCCAGGAGGCGTGCAGAAATTCCGCGCTCGTCGCCACCAATTCGTGCGAGCGCGTGCGCACCCGCTCCGGGTCGCTGGCCAAAATCAGCGTGCCCTTCGGAAGCACGTCGACCAATAATTCCATCCCGTCCACCAACGCCGGGGCCAGCGCCTCCATGCCCTCGACCGCGTGGCCTTGGGAAATGCGGTCGAATAGCTCGCCGAGATTTCCCTCGGCATCCGCATATTGCTGTGCCCAATGCCGGGCGCGTTGCCGCACCTGCTGTGTAAGCAGCAATTCGCGGCAGGGAGAGGCGATCACCTCGTCCAGATTTTCATCCAACGAGCGTTGGTCAGCCACCGCAAAAGGTTTAATCTCCTCTACGGTGTCCCCGAAGAAGTCCACCCGCACCGGATGCGCCGTGGTGGGTGGGAAAATATCGACGATCCCACCGCGCACGCTGAATTCGCCCCGGCGCTCCACCAAATCGACCCGGACGTACGCAGCTTGCACAAGATCCCTGGCCAACTGGGTCAAGTCGTAGTCGTCGCCCGCGCGTAGCCGTACCGGCAGCAAATCACCCAGGCCTTTGGTTTGCGGCTGCAATAAGGCCCGCACTGGGGCGACCACCACCCGTGGGGCGGGCAGTGGGTCATTGCCAGCCAAGCGGCGTAGGACAGTGAGCCGCCGCCCCACAGTGTCCGAGCGTGGGCTAAGCCGCTCATGCGGCAGCGTCTCCCAGGCCGGGTAATAGGCGACTTCATCCGCCGACAGCAACGAAGACGTTGCGACGGCGATGCTCTCCGCTTCCCGATAGGTGGACGCCACCACCAAGATCGGGGCATCCCGCCTGGCTGCGAGCGCGGCGATCAGCAATGGGCGGGCGGCCTCCGGCAAGGTGATATCCAGCGCCGGGGACTCGAACGCCAAACATTCCGCGACCGACGGCTCAGCCGCAAACGCCTCCACCAATCCCGACATACGCACCGGACAAGTTTAGTGCTCGCTCCGCCGCGAATTCGCGCGAGTGCCGTAAGACGGGCGCTAAGAGTTGAACTGGTTCTGCGCCCGCTCCAAGCCCTGAGTGAGCAGGGTCTCCACCGCGTCGGCGGCACGCGCCACGTCGGCATCCAAAGTTTTGCGCTGCGCGGCGTTGAAGCCCGACAGCACGAATTGGTGTGGCTCCTGCCTGCCGGGGGGGCGTCCAATTCCAAAACGCACCCGATAGAAATTCCCCGATCCAAGCGCCGCCCGGATCGATTTCAGCCCATTGTGCCCATTGTCGCCCCCGCCAAGCTTGAGCCGCAGCGTCGCAAAATCGATGTCTAACTCGTCGTGGATGACGACAACCTGCTCCGGGGAGAGGTTGAAATACCTGACCGCTTTGCCGACAGCCCGTCCTGACTCGTTCATGAAAGTCCGCGATTTCAACAAAATGGCCTTGTCGGCATCTGCGCCGACCCCGCCGATGCCGCTAGCGCTGATGCGCGTTTGCGCGGCCTCCAGCGGCATCAGCCGCATTTTGGAGAACGTGGCGTGCGCCCGCCTCGCCAATTCGTTCACGACCAAATAGCCGACATTGTGCCGATGGGTCGCGTAGTCGGGACCTGGATTCCCAAGCCCCACAACAAGCCAGGTTGTGACCATAGCCGAACCAGCCAGCTGTTAGCCCTACTCGGCGGCTTCCTCAGACTCGGCGCCGGCTTCGCCCTCTTCGGCGGCAGACTCTTCAGCCTGTGTACGCGGCACGGAGATGCTGAGGATGAGATCGTCTGGCTCGCCGGAGTACAGCGCGCCCTCGGGCAGTTTCAAGTCGCCAGCGGTTATGGTGGCGCCGGCTTCCAGACCGGCAACGTCCACCACGACGTCAGCGGGGATGTGGGTGGCTTCCACCTGCAGCGCCACGGTCTGCTGGTCCACGATCACGATGGTGTCATCGCCGCTGTGGCCTACGACGACCAACGGCACCTCGACGGTGACTTTCTCGCCCCGCCGCACGATGACCAGATCGACGTGCTCGATATTGTCTTTGATCGGATGGCGCTGCACCTGCTTGGGCAGGGCCAACTTCTCCTCGCCACCGTCGATGGTGATCGACAGCAGCGCGTTCGCCACCCGCAGGGCGAGCAGTGTCTGATGTCCAGGCAGGGAGACATGGACTGGATCAGAGCCGTGTCCATAGAGCACCGCTGGCACCAAGCCAGCCCTTCGGGTGCGCCTCGCAGCGCCCTTCCCAAATTCAGTGCGCGATACCGCAGCTATCTGTGTGATGTCAGCCATTTCTCTCCTCAACCAGTTATTCCAAGCACTGTGCGATTTCCCGGACGCCGCCCGGAACACCATTGCCCAGCGAAAAGCTCGGGAGTCGAAGAATACGCTATTAGCGACACCCTGTCGATCACGGGCCGCAACCCCTCGCCCAGGCAACGCCAGAAGATTACTCCATCACAGCGCCAACACTGAAATCCAATCCCCCTGCGCCACTCGGCGTCTTCGGCAAATCCCGTGGTCTCCCCGCAAAGTACCTGGCCTGAGCGCAGCGCAGCGAGGACACTTTGCGAGGTCGGCCAACGTCCCGAAATGCCCAAAACGTTGCCGAAAAAGCCGAGTCCCGCGTTTCCTCGGGGTCCCCGCAAAGTACCGCAGCGCAGCGAGGACACTTTGTGGGGGTTATCTTTGTGGGGTATCTACACTCCGCCGTACTGTTTGAAGAGCGCTGCCACTGAACCGTCCTCGTAGACCGCTTTAATGGCGGAGGCTATCACTGGGGCAATGGAGAGCACGGTCAGCTTCGGGATCGACGCCTCTTCGGATACGGGCAGGGTGTTGGTCACGATGACCTCTTCAAAGGCGGATTCGTTCAACCGCTGGATCGCCTTGCCGGACAGCACCGGATGGGTGGCGGCGGCGATCACTTTGCTGGCCCCGCTGTCCTTCAGCGCCTGGGCGGCTTTGCAGATCGTCCCGGCAGTGTCGATCATGTCGTCCACCAGCAGGCAGACTCTGCCGTCAACGTCACCGACCACTTCGCCCACGGCCACTTCGTTGGCCTTGTTCGGGTCGCGGCGCTTGTGGATGATCGCCAGCGGCGCACCGAGTTTGTCCGACCACTTGTCGGCCAACTTCACCCTTCCAGCATCGGGGGAGACAACGGTCATCTCGCCCAGGTCGTAGTGGCTCTTCACATAGTCGAAGAGGACCGGGATGGCGTTCAAGTGGTCGACTGGGCCGTCGAAGAATCCTTGGATTTGGTCGGCGTGCAGATCGATGGACATTAAACGGTCGGCGCCGGCTGCTTTGTAGAGATCGGCCACCAGCCGAGCGGAAATTGGCTCGCGCCCGGCATGTTTCTTGTCCTGGCGCCCGTATGGATAGAAGGGGGAGATGACATTGATCCGGCCCGCTGATGCTCTGCGCAGGGCATCCACCATGATCAGCTGCTCCATCAGCCACTCGTTGACCGGAGCGCAGTGGCTCTGGATGACGAAGGCGTCCGAGCCGCGCACCGATTCTTCAAAGCGCACGTAAATCTCAGAATTCGCGTAGCTGAGCGAACGGGTCGGGACCAGGCTCACTTGGAGAAGATCGGCTATCTCTTGGGCCAATTCCGGGAATGCCCGCCCGGAACAAATCATCAAGTGTCGTTCAAGTGGTCTGGTCTTACCGCTCATCAGCATCCTATTCTTGGTCTTCGCCGTCGGTATTATCGCGCGTCTGCGCCACGTCGTTTGCCGATTTCTGGGTGGCAGTTCCCGCACGGCGCCGGTCCACCCAGCCAGTTATGTTGCGCTGCTGGCCCCTAGCCACCGCCAATTCACCCGCGCCGACGTCCCTGGTGATGACTGATCCGGCTGCCACATACGAGCCGTCTGCGATATTGAGCGGGGCGACCAAGACCGAATCGCTGCCAACGAAGGTGTTCGCCCCGACATGGGTGACGGATTTCACCACCCCGTCATAGTTGGCGAAGATCGTCCCCGCGCCGATATTGGCGCCCTCTCCGATCACCGCATCGCCGCAGTAAGTGAGGTGTGGAACTTTCGCGCCGGGGCCGACCTGGGCATTCTTCGCCTCTACGAAGGCGCCGATCTTGGCTCCCTCGCCCACCTGCGTGCCTGGGCGCAGATAGGAGAACGGCCCGACGCTGGCCCCGGCGCCGATCACAGCGAGCACGGCATGGGTGCGGACCACCTCGGCGGATTCCGCCACCTCGACGTCAATCAAGGTGGTGTCCGGGCCGATGACGGCGCCTGCCGCGACTGAGGTCGCCCCTTCCAAGCTGGTGCCGGGCTTCAGCGTCACGTCAGCGGCGAGGTCAACGCCAGCATGGATCCAAGTGGTGTCAGGATCAACGACCGTAACTCCCTCGAACATCCAACCCCGCAATATGCGCCGATTCAATTCGGCGTTTCGGGCGGCCAATTCGATGCGGTTGTTCACTCCCTCGACTTGCAGATAGTCGGCTAGGACGTGTGCGCCGACTCGGAGTCCGCGCTGACGGGCGAAGGCGATCACATCGGTCAGGTACAGCTCGCCCTGGGTGTTGACACTGGTCAGCGCCGCCAATCCGTCCCGGAGCAGCTCGGAATCGAAGACGTAGATGCCGGAGTTGATCTCGCCGATCTCCCGCTGGGCCTGGTCGGCGTCCCGGTGTTCGACAATCGCGGCGACTTCGCCGTCTTCGCGGATGATCCGGCCATATCCGGTGGCGTCGGGAACAATGGCAGTCAATACCGTGACGGCGCTGCCAGCCTGCCGATGGTCCGCCACCAACCGCCGCAGCGTCTCGCCCTCCAACAGTGGAACGTCGCCGCTGGTCACCACCACTTCCCCGCTGACATCCGGCAACGCGGCCAGCCCGGAACGCACCGCGTCGCCGGTGCCAAGCTGCTGCTCTTGGACTGCAACCAGCGCATGGGGCGCGATCTGGTCGAGATGCTTCCGCACCTGTTCACGTTGGTGGCCGACCACGACCACCAACCGATCCGGGGCCAACGCATTCGCCGCTTTGATGGCGTGGGCGATCATTGACCGTCCGGCAACCTCGTGCAACACCTTGGCCCGGGCGGATTTCATCCGGACGCCCTGTCCGGCAGCCATGATCACCACGGCGGCGACATTGGCGTCAGTCATGCGTAACCTCCCTTGCGCACACGGCGCTCAACCATCGGTTCGCCCGTTTCATCGGCAGCCGAAGCCCACTTGGATACCTCCTCTATAGCGGCTCCCCGGGTAGGAGTCGAACCTACTTCGCTAATCCTGATTCAAAGTCAGGCGGGCCCTACCGGAAGACCAACCGGGGATTGACCGTCCATACTCTATCTCACCCGAGCCGCCTCTTGCTTCCCGCCTGACTGCCAGCGCCCCCCCCAGGTCGATTTCGAGCCAGCTGCGGCAAAACAGCTTTACCAACTCGATCTGCAGCTGCCGCCCGCAGACGGCGCCAGCTTGGAAAAGCCGGGCTACTTTGCCCAGCCGGTAGAGGGCGAGCACCATCTGGGGTACCAATCGCCGCAACGATGTGGTATCGTTGCCATAAAATAGCTCAGTTTCACAATGGTGCTGATACGCGGAGGTTGGCCAGATGGTCAAAAAAAGCCTCTTCGTAACCGTATTGTTATGGAACGCCCTCTCCGAAAGAGTCACTATCTGATGTGGAAAGGGTTTCACAACTGAAGACATCCGGACTCCCGGATAACTTGTTCGCTGGGGCACCGCAGCCCTGCCGTCCGTGGAAGGAAAACCTATGAAGAACACGCGCAAAGCGATCCTCGCTGCGCTCGCTGCCGCCGCCGTCCTCCTATCAGCCTGCTCATCGGACACTCCCGCGAGCAGTCCCCCCACCACTCCCGACGCCCCCAGCGGCGGTGAATTCGCCGGCACTCCCGAAGGCACTTTGGACGCCTGGGGCTTCGAGAACGCAGACGACGTGGGAACGTCTCGCCTCGAACATGCCAAAGGCATCCTGACCGGCGTGGACATCCAGCTCGACGCCACCGCCTTTGACTCGCAAAAATTCGTCAGCCGCACCGCTGGCGGTGACATTCCAGACGTGGTGCAGATGGAACGCCGCCTGGTCACCACGTATGCCGCCCAAGGGCTGCTCTCCCCGCTGAATGACTGCTTCGCCGCCCAGAATGTCGATCCGGCCAAGAGTTACTACAAGAATGTGATCGACGATGTTCTTTACGATGGCAATATCTACGCGGTGCCGCAGTTCTTCCAGCCGCCAGCCATCATCATCAACAACCGGGTGGCAAAGGCTGCCGGAGTCGTTCCCGAGGACATCGACACCTCCGACCCCGACCGGCTGCTGGCCGCTATTGGCAAGATGTACAAGGAGAAGGACGACAAGCCGGTAACCATCGGTTTCGACCCGCAGGCGCACTCCAACACTGAGATGTGGGTGCTGTCCCAGGGTGGCAAACTCGTTGACGACAAGGGCGCTCCGACGCTGGACGATCCGTCGAACGTCCCCGCTTTCGAGTACATCAAGAAGCTCTACGACGCCCAGGGCGGCTACGCAAAGCTGAAGAGTTTCTCCGACACCTTCGACTTCTTCGGCGACAAGAACCAATATGTGGCCAACCAGGTGGGCGCCGAGATGAACATGCAGTGGTATCCGAACGTGCTCTCGCCTTACCTGGATGAGATCGATCTGTGGACCGTGCCGTTGAAGTCCAAGGCTGGGGAACCCTTCGCGGTGACCGGTGGGCAGAGCTTCGTCATCCCGGCGAATGCCGAAAACAAGGTCGCCGCTTGCGCATGGGCGGTCAACCTGACCACCCTGGACGCTTGGTTGGCCGCTGGCCAGGCACGCTCCGACACCCGTGCCCAGGACGGCGCCCCGAACACCGGCATCATGACCGGCAGTCCGGAAGCCGATCAGGCGATCAAGGACAAGTGGGTCAAGCCAGTGGGCAATGAGGGCTTCGATCAGACCGTCTCCGCCTATTACGACGTCGTTGGTTTCGGCACTTCATTCGGCTCATCCCCAGCGGGCGAGACGATTAAGGCCGAATTGTCCAATGCGTTGATCTCCTACCTGTCCGGCGACAAAGACGCCACCAAAGCGCTGGCGGATGCGCAATCCGCCGCGAACAGCGCCTACAGCGACATAGTTAGCTGACAGAATAAAGCCTGGTTGGCGTGCGGCTCCCCCAGCCTCACGCCAACCGGCTCCAGCAATTAACTCTCTCAACTAGGGCAGCGTCGCCCGAAACCACTTGGAGGCATCAGTGAGCGCCGATACCGCCAGCAAAAAAGCCGTCGGCAGGAAACCTCCCCGGCAGAAGGTCAAATACAATCGCCGTGAGGCGCTGGTGGGCCTGGCTTTCATTTCACCTTGGATCATCGGCTTCCTCGTCTTCACCGCCGGCGCCATGATCTATTCGCTGGTGCTCTCTTTCT
>JAIRXX010000319.1 GCA_031268065.1 Propionibacteriaceae bacterium | reverse complement strand
AGCTCGGCGGCGGCTATCGCTATGCATTCGACGCTGCTGCGGCCTGGGTAGACCCTGATTTCCGCACCCAGCAACTCGTCCAAGACGACATTGCCGCCCGAAGAAAATTCTTCGGTGCGCAGATAGCCCTCATGCAGGCCGAGCACGCATTCAAGCCCAAGTTTCGCTGCTGCCGCCGCCGACTGCCGCACTGAATTCGACTGGAAACCGCCGCCCGTCACCACGCAACGATGCCCCTTGGCGATGGCGTCGGCCAGCAAGAATTCAAGCTTGCGCACCTTGTTTCCGCCCGCTGCCAGGCCGCTCTGGTCGTCGCGTTTGATCCAGAGTTCGACGTCGCGTCCAGTCTCGGCGGCAAGCTGGCCGCCCAGCCGGGGCATTTGGTGCGCGGGAGTGGGGAAGAAGCCCAGTTGGACCCTGGGCAGGGTCTCCAGAAATGCGCTGAGCGGCTTGAGGTCAGCCATGTTTGGCCACCGCCCTTGCTATCGCTTGGGACAGGTCGGCAATCAGATCGCCGGTATCTTCCAGCCCGATGGACAACCGAACGAGGTCTGCTGGGATCGCTGCCGAAGTGTCGGCTTTCTGCGGGTGGGTCATCGCGGCGGGATATTCAATCAGCGATTCCACCGCCCCCAGCGACACCGCCAACGCGAATAGCTCGGTGCCTTCGCAGATGGCTTTGGCCAAGTCGGGATCGCCCACCTGGAAGGAGACCACCTGGCCGAAACCGCTCATCTGCCTAGTGGCGATTTCATGCCCCGGATGCTCTGCCAGCCCCGGATAGCGCACCTTTGCCACTTGCGGCAACTGGGTCAGCGCTGCTGCGATTTGCAGCGCTGACCCAGCCGCCGCACGCACCCTGGTTTGCAGGGTTTTCAGCCCGCGATGCCCCAGCCAGCAGTCAAACGGCCCCGGCACCGCCCCGGTGGCGTTCTGCCACCAGTAAGCCTCGTCGGGTACAGCCCCGGTCTCCGACACCCCGGCGCGGCCCAATTCCAGGCCAGCGGCGAAAACGGCGGCGCCGCCAACCAGGTCGGCGTGACCGCCAATTGACTTCGTGGTGGAATGCACCACCACGTCGGCGCCAAGTTTGAGCGGCAATTGCTGGGCCGGGGTGGCGAAGGTGTTGTCCACCACCAGGAATGCGCCGACGCTGTGCGCCAATTCGGCGGTGGCGGCGATGTCGATGACGTCGAGCAGCGGATTGGACGGCGTTTCCAGCCAAACCACCCTCGGCTTGTTGCCAAAGATTGCGGCACGCAGCTCGCCGCTGTCGGTGGCGTCTAGGCCAACAGCGTGTTTGCCCTCGGCTGGAAGCAAGACGTTGAAGAGCCGGAAAGTGCCCCCGTAGACATCCTGCGAGTAGACCACACTGTCTCCGGCCCTGGTGAGCGCGCGGAGCACGGTGTCCTCGGCGGACAGCCCGGACGGGAAGGCGAGTGCGCGCTCTCCCTCCTCCAGGCTGGCCAGCGCGGCTTCGTAGTCGCTGCGAGTCGGATTGCCGGAGCGCGAGTAGTCGTAGCCGGCGCGGGGCACGCCGACTTCGTCCATCACATAGGTGGAGGCGAAGGTGACCGGCGGCACCACCGCTCCGGTGACCGGATCGTGGCTTTGGCCGACATGCACGGCCCTGGTGGCGAATTCGCCCATCATTCCTCCTTGGCTAAGCGGTCTGCGCCAGGCTGCGGTTCCTCGTCGGCGAGCGGATCGAGCACCCGGCGCAAAAATTCCTGGGTCCGGGGTTGGCTGGGCGCGGTCAACACCTGCTGGGGCGTGCCCTGCTCCACTATCTTTCCCTCGTCGATGAAGATCGCCTGATTCGCCACCTGGGTGGCGAAGTGTATCTCGTGGGTGACGACGATCATCGTCCAGCCATCGCGGGCCAGCCGCCGCATCACCTGCAGCACATCTCCAACGATTTCAGGGTCCAGCGCCGAAGTCGGCTCGTCAAAGAGCAGCAATTTGGGCTGCAGCGCCAACGCCCTGGCGATGCCCACCCGCTGTTGCTGGCCGCCGGACAGCTCGTGCGGATAGGCGTCGGCGCGGTCTTCCAACCCGACTTGGGCGAGCAATTCCCGGCCATAGGCCTCAGCTTCGGCCACTGGCTTCCGCTGCCCGTAAATAGGGCCTTCAGTGATGTTCTGCAGCGCGGTGCGGTGTGGGAAAAGATGGTGGGCTTGAAAGACGAATCCCGTCTGCGCCCGCAATTTTTGAATCGCCGACTTGCCCGGCCTGGTGGCGTAGTCGATGCTGTTCCCCGCTATCTCGACTAATCCTTCTTCGGGCTTCTCCAAGCCGTTCAAACAGCGCAACAGCGTGGTCTTTCCACACCCTGAGGGGCCGACGACGACGGTGACGCTGCCAGCGGCGATGTCGAGGTCAATCCCGCGCAGGACATGGTTGCTCCCGAACGATTTGTGCAGGCCGTGGACTTCAACCAGACTCATTTGCGCCTCCTCAAACCGTCACATACTTGCTGAAATATACTTCCATCCGCTTCTGGGCAAATGACAGCACGCTGCAGATTATCCAATAGATGACCGCGGCTTCGGTGTACATCGTCAAGAAGTCGTAGGTTGGCGTGGCAATGATCTGCGCCCGGCGCAGCAATTCGGTGACCATGACAATCGAGGCCAACGAGGTGTCTTTCACCAGCGAGATGAAAGTGTTGGACAGCGGTGGGACGGCGATCCGAAAAGCCTGTGGCAATACGACCCGGCGCAGGGTCAGCCAGTAGTCCAAACCGACGGTGGCCGCCGCCTCCCATTGGCCCCTCGGCACGGCGAGGATGGCTCCCCGGATCGTTTCGGCGGCGTAACCTCCGACATTCGCTGAAAAGGCGATCACCGCCGAGGGAAAGGGGGGAAGGGTCACCCCGAGGAAGGGGAGGGCGTAGAAAATGATGAATAGCTGCACCAGCAGCGGGGTGCCGCGAATGACCGACACGTAAAACTGGCCGATGAGGTTCAACGCCTTGTTCGAGGACAGCCGCGCCAGGGCGACCAGCAGCGCCAAGACCAGGCCGAGCGCGAATGAGAGCAGGGTCAGCGGTATGGTGCCGGTGATCGCTGACCAAACCAGCGGCCACCACGAATCGAGTGCGAGTTGCCAGCGGTCCATCTAGTTCTCCCTTGTACCCAGGGCAAATTGCCTGGGCACAAGCTTGCCACTACTTAGCTGGAGATATCTTTGCCGAAGTATTTCTGGCCAATAGCCGCCAGTGTGCCGTCTGTCCGCAATTCGGTGATCGCGGCATTGACCGCCGGCAGCAATCCGGAGTCTTTGTTGAAGGCGAAGCCTTGGTACACCTTGTCGTCGGTTATCTCGACGGCTATTTTCAATTCGGTGTCCTTGGTGGTGGTGAAATAGTCGGCGATGGTCAGCGCGTCGTTCAAAGTGAAGTCGATGCGGCCCTGTTTGACTGCCGCAGCCGCTTCGGAGAAGCCGGGGACCGGCTCAACGGAAGCGCCGTAGCTCTCCGCCTTGGCTCCCCAGTTGGACCCGGCTGCCTGTCCGGTCGTCTTGCCCTTTAGGTCGGCGACGGTATTGATCGTTGTGTTGTCAGTGCGGGTCAGCACGACTGGATACGAGACGGAGTATGGCTCAGTCATGTCGTACTTCTCTTTGCGGGCGTCGGTGATCTCCACTTCGTTGGAGACGGCATTGAACCGCCCCGCCTCCAGCGCTGCGAAAATGCCGTCCCAGGCCGTCTCTTGGAATTCTGCGGTGACTCCGAGTTTTTCAGCGACAGCCCTCGCCACCTCGATGTCATAGCCGACCAATTCGTTGCTGGCGGTGTCATGGTAGGTGAACGGCGCGTAGGTGCCCTCGGTGCCGAAGACGATCTTGCCACCCAGCGCGGCCACTGCCGGGTCTACCCCGGCATCGGCGCTTCCAGCCGGATCGGGGCTTGGTGCGGGGGAACCGCAGGCAGTCAGGACTATCGCTGTCATGCTCGCTGCCGCAGCTAGGACTATTTTCTTCATGGCTCTCCTTTGTTGAGCTGACTACTTCGGATCGGGGTGAGTTGGATTCGGCACTCAGTGTACGCGCATGTATCCATATTGTTAAAACGGGGGGTGCGCCCACTTCGCCCGGTGGGGCTGGCGAGGCCTGGTGGGCGTCACACCACGCGGTTCCCCCGCCGCGCCCGGATACTTCGCGGGACCGCCAGAAGGCGAAACCCAACTAGATCGGCAAAGCTTGCCGGGTGCTGGTGAACTAGACTGCAACCATGAGCGAAGTGGTAGTCGTCGGAAGCGCTAACGTAGATCATCGTTTGCTGGTGTCTGAATTCCCAGCACCTGGTCAGACAGTGAAGGCCGTTGAATTCGATATGGGGCCGGGGGGCAAAGGCGCGAATCAGGCTGTGGCGGCGGCGAGGGCCGGCGCCAAGACGCAGATGATCGCCAGCATCGGCGCTGACATTGCCGGGCAGAGCCTGCGCCAAGTCCTTTCCCAGGCCGGGATAGACATTGCGAAAGTGCAGATCCAGGCTGGCACGCCGACCGGGGCGGCCTATGTGATGGTCAACTCGGCTGGGGAGAATTCCATCATTGTCGCCGCTGGGGCGAATAGCGCGTTGGCCACCGCCGACTTGGCCACGCTCCAGTCGGGGGACTATGTTCTGCTGCAATTGGAGATTCCGCTCCCGCTGGTCGAGGAGGCTATTTTCAAAGCCCACAGCCGACAGGCGAAAGTCGTGGTGAATGTCTCGCCGGCCGACGACCGGATGAAGCCATTCCTGGGGCTGATCGACGTGTTGATCGTCAACGAATTGGAATTGGGGCAGGTCGCAGAATTGATTGACCTGCCGGTGGCCGAGGTGGAGATAGCCGACATCGCAAAGGCGGTGGCGGGGAAGCTGGGCAACACCGTGGTCTGCACGCTCGGCCCGAAAGGCGCGTTGCTGGTGGCCGGGGACGAATTGCTGGCGGTGGATGCCCCCAAGGTGCCTGCGGTGGACACCACAGGTGCGGGGGACACTTTCGCCGGATACCTAGTCGCCGGGCTGGCCGCCAACGTGCCGATCGCGGACGCGCTGGCAAGGGCGGTTACGGCGGGCGCCATCGCCGTCACCAAGCCGGGCGCCATTGAGGCGATTCCCTTCGCCGCCGATGTTGATCGGATGATCGCCGGCGGATGAGGCGTCGATTCCTGGCTGGGGCAGGGTTGGTTGGACGTTGGCCAGACTTTTTGTCTGACTAGTTTTGAGGTTGTCTGACAAATACTCCCTTACTGGCGTCCCAAAATTGGGTGCGGTGCGGCTGGCTCGGGGTGGCG
Organism: Propionibacteriaceae bacterium; assembly: GCA_031268065.1. Lineage (GTDB taxonomy): Bacteria > Actinomycetota > Actinomycetes > Propionibacteriales > Propionibacteriaceae > Propionicimonas. The sequence continues at coordinate 5,335 of JAIRXX010000319.1, read as the reverse complement.
GGACTACGTAGAGGCTTGCGCGATGGCAAGCCGCGCCCCCTTCGTTGGCCAAGCCTGATCTTAATCCGTTGATTTTCTTAAGCGCACCGCGTGGGATCGCTAAATTTCAAGTGTTGGGACTCATTCACAAAGGGGGTTTGGACATGGGTAACGGCGATTATTTAGTTTATGCCATGCCGAGGGCAGGCAAAATCAGAACAGGGCGCGTGCGGCTGATATGCGTGCTTTGCTTCGCTTTGACATTGGTGTTCCTAATGCTGCCAGCGTGGACAGCGGGAATGGAAACAAAGGCGGTGGCGGCGACTAGTTCGGCACCGGCCAGCTCAACGGGCGCTGGCAGTTTCCGGGCGGCCCAAGGGCGGAGCCACCAGGATGTTCCGGTGACGGGCGGCTCTAAAACACAGCGCGCGGATGCCAAGAAATACTTGAAGAAGTGGGGAAAGTATTCTTGGATACGCTTTGTCAAATTTCAAAAGTCTGGGCACAGCGGGCTCACCACGCTCTATAGCGACGGCACGGCGGGTATCGTGATCAGTTCTAAAGTCACCGGCAAGAAATTGCGTCAGGTGTTGGTCCATGAGATCGCCCACGCGCAGCACAATTGGATTTACGCCGGGAATTGGGCGGCATCCATCAAAGCCTTCAAGTCCGTCTTCGGCAAAGGCAAAGGCCAGTTCGGGCCGCTGGAGAACGCGGCTGACTGCTCGACGCAACACTTAACCAAGTCCAAGGCGAACCTGGCCTACAAGAAAAAAGGGTGCTCGGCAAAGGAACTGAGCCACGCCAAGAAGCTCGCCCAGGGCTATCGCATCTAGCGGGCGGTAGGAGTGCCATGTTGTTAGGTTTTGTCCTCGCCCTGGTCGGACTGGACCGCTGCATCGGGGAGGTCCGCTATCTCGCAGAGCGCCTCCCCGCTGGAGACCGTGGCTCCGCCGGTTGCTGTCAGTTTGGCGATCACCCCACTGCGGTGGGCGTTGATGGGTTGTTCCATCTTCATGGCTTCCAGCACCACGACCAGATCGCCCTCGGTGACCAGGTCACCTTCGAGGACCGCCACCTTGACAACGGTCCCCTGCATTGGGGCGGTGAGGACATTGCTGGCGGGGGCTTTTGCCTTGACTCCGCCGGTGGAGCGTTTGGTAGGCCGTTTGACCGGCGCTTTTGCCACCGGCATCGATAACGCGCTCGGCAGCCGGACTTCCATCCGGCGTCCGTTGACCTCGACAACATAGCTGACGTTGGAGCTGTCTTCCGCCTCGCCCAACTCGCCCAGATAGGGTGGGAGCGGCGTGCTGAATTCGGTCTCTATCCAGCGGGTGTGTACTTTGAAGTTGCCATCGGCGGCAACGAAGTCAGGCTCTTCGAGGACGGCTTTGTGGAAGGGGATGACGCTCGGCATGCCCTCCAGCACTGTTTCGCCCAAGGCCCGTTTGGCTCGGGCGATGGCCTGGGCGCGGTCTGCTCCGGTCACGATGATCTTGGCTACCAGCGAGTCGAAAGACCCAGGCACCGCCATTCCAGCCTGGTAGCCCTCGTCCACGCGGACACCAGGCCCGGTGGGGGGCTTCCAGGCGGTGAGGGTTCCGGGGGCGGGCATGAAACGCCGCCTTGGGTCTTCGGCGTTGATGCGGAATTCGATGGCGTGGCCGTGGCTGGGCGGATCGGTGAATCCCAGCGCCTCGCCGTTTGCGATGCGGAACATCTGCTCCACCAAGTCCACCCCGGTGACTTCCTCGGAAACCGGGTGCTCCACCTGCAAACGGGTGTTCACCTCAAGGAACGAGATCGTGCCGTCGAGGCCGATGAGGAATTCGCAAGTCCCGGCGCCGACGTAGCCAGCCTGGCGCAAGATCGCTTTGGAAGATTCGTAGAGGCTTTCGCGCTGGGCGTCGCTCAGGAAGGGGGCGGGTGCTTCTTCCAGGAGCTTTTGGTGCCGCCGCTGCAGGGAGCAGTCGCGGGTGGTCACCACTACGACATTGCCGTGCGTGTCCGCCAGGCATTGCGTTTCGACGTGGCGCGGGCGGTCCAAATAGCGCTCTACGAAGCATTCGCCGCGCCCAAAGGCTGTAACCGCCTCCCTGGTGGCGGATGCGTAAAGCTCTTCGATGTCATCCATGTCGCGGACGACTTTGAGGCCGCGTCCCCCGCCGCCGAAAGCGGCTTTGATGGCGATGGGGAGTCCGTATTGCTGGGCGAAGGCCACCACCTCCGCTGCGCCGCTCACCGGATCGGCGGTGCCGGGGACCAGCGGCGCTCCGACCTGCTGGGCGATGTGCCGCGCCTGCACCTTGTCGCCCAGTGCGTCGATGGCTTGCGGGCCAGGTCCGATCCAGGTCAGCCCGGCATCGATGACGGCTCGGGCGAAGTCGGCGTTCTCGGCGAGGAATCCATAACCGGGGTGGACCGAATCAGCTCCGGAGCGTTCGGCGAGGGCGAGGATTTTCGCAATGTCCAGGTAGCTGTCAGCCGGGGTCATCCCGTTGAGGGCGAATGCCTCGTCAGCCAGGCGGACAAATAGCGAAGCCGCATCTGGATCGGCGTAAACCGCAACGCTGGCTATTCCCGCGTCGCGCGCGGCTCTGATCACCCGGACCGCGATTTCGCCGCGGTTGGCCACCAGTACTTTCCTGATCGGCATGGTTCCTCCTCGATGAGCTGCTGGTCCAACGCCAGACATGGGCGGTGGACGCCGCATAGCTCTCATTCAACCAAAACCGGCCCCGCGCGTGCGCGGATTACAGGTGAGGAGGATTACTGAGATCAGGCGAAGACTGAAATCGCCACCGGGGCGATCCAAAGCGCCGCGAGGGCCTGGAGCACCCGGTCGGACATGACGACTTCTTCCGGTTCGCCCGCCCGTCCAGCGTCGATGGCCATCGCGTAACGCAGGATCGCCAGGGTGAACGGGGCTATCGAGATGGCATTCCAAGCCACCCCCCACAGTTGGGAGCCGCGCTGCTCGAAAGCCCACAGGCCGTAGCAGACGATGACCACGGCGACCGACACCATCCAGACCATGTTCAAATAGCTGAGCGAATAGCTTCCCAGGCTCGGCCTGGTGCCCAATTCGCCGCCAAGGGTCTTCAACTCGGAATACCGCTTCCCGGCGACCATGAACAGCGAGCCGAAGCTGGCGACCAGCAGGAACCACTGGCTCAGCGGCACACCGGAGGCCACGCCGCCAGCTACGGCCCGGAGCAGGAATCCGGCTGCCACCACGGCCAAGTCAAGGATCGGCTGATGCTTGAGGAAGATGGAGTAGCCGATTTGCAGCACCCAGTAGAACGCTATGGTGACGAAAAGCAGCGGCGCCACCATCCAGGCCAGCCCGAGCGCGGCCAATCCGAGCAGCGCGGCCAGCGCCAGCGCCGGTTTGACCGCCAGTTCTTTGGCGGCGATGGGGCGGAACCGCTTGCGCGGATGCTGCCGATCCGCCTCCGCGTCCCGCACGTCGTTGATCAGATAGACCGAGGAACTGATCAGGCAGAAGGTGGCGAACGCCAGCGCGCAGGCGCCCAGCACCGGTAGGTCGGTGAGTCTGCCAGCCGCCAAAGGGGCGGTGAAAACCAGGATGTTTTTCACCCATTGCTTGGGGCGCAGGGCGCGCAACCAAGCCGGAAGGCGGGATTTTTTCGGTTCAAAAGCGATTTCAGTCATCTCTGGGCCAGTTTAGCTGACCGCGCTCACCACAGGCTGTGATACGGCACATCCAGTTCGTTGAGCATCGTCCGCAGCAGGGGCAGGCTGATGCCGATCACGTTGGTGTGGTCGCCCTCCAACGCCGCTACGAATGCGCCGCCGTAGCCGTCAAAGGTGAAGCCGCCAGCCACTTGCAGCGGCTCCCCAGTCGCCAGGTACGCCTCGATTTCGGCATCGCCGAAGACGCCGAAATGCACCTTCGTGGTGGCGGACTCGTTGCTGGAAGTTTCCGAACCACCTTTGCGCACGATCAAATGATGGCCGGTGTGCAGCAGCCCGGATCGCCCGGAGAGTTGGCGGCAGCGTTCCCGCGCGCGCTGCAAGGTCTGCGGTTTTCCAAACACCTGCCCGCCATGCTCGAAGACCGAATCGCAGCCGACCACTATCAAGTCAGTGTCGGGAAGGGTGCTGGCCACCGCTTCGGCTTTGGCCTTGGCCAAGGCTTTGACCAGGGCCAGCGGGGTGGGCGCGGAGATAGCCTGCTCGTCCACTCCGGATACCACGGCCTCCGGGCGCAGGCCCGCATCGCGGAGCACTTTGAGCCGGGCGGGGGAGGCAGAGGCGAGTATTAGGCGCATGTCCTTCAATTTAGCGGGTCAAAACGGCTAGCGGCGCGGTCCCCCAGCGGCTGTGGCACGCCGCCTGGCCAGCGATCCGAATGCGGCGGCCAAACCAGCCGCGCCGATCAGCGCAAGCCACCCGGCAAGAGGTGAGTCTGCGGCGGCGGGCACGCCACCGGTGTGAACCTGCGGTCCCTTCCCGCCAGCGGGAGGGGTGATTGCGCCGAGGCTGAGGGCGTCGATCACCAAGGCGGATTGGTTCTGCTCGACGTCCACCGCTATCGCGGAGAATTCTCCGGAGCTGACCCCGGTCGGAACGTTGCCTGTGGCGGGCCATCTCCAATCGCAGACAACACTCGGCAGGTCCGTGCCCTCGGTCCGGCAGCCGACGACCTCAGCGGTTGCGGTCTCCGGGACGGAGCCGGGGGGCAGGACGAGCGTCACCTGGTCCACTTCCTGGGACACTTCGCCGAAGATGCCTTGCTCGGTCGCCGAGGTGATGATGGGGGGAGCCACTCCGAATCGGGCGGTGGCGGTGGCGCTTCCGAATAAGCTGCTGGCGGCTGACAATTGCAGCGTTGCCTGCTGCTCGGAGCGGAGGTAAAGCTGGGCTACCCCGTCTTGGCCTCGCGGCAATTCCACACTCGTCGCCGGGGCGGGGACACCGAAATGGACTTCGCTTTGCGGGGCCGGAAATCCGCAGACGGTCACCACGGCCCGCACCAGGTAGTCGACTGCCGAATCGGAGTCCACTGGGGTGATGGGGGTGAGGGACAGGTCAATCATTTCGATTGGTTCGGCGATTGACTCCAGCACCAGGACCGTGGCCGTGGCCGCCTCCAGGTGGTCAACGATGAGAGTGGCGGTGTAGGTTCCGCCTTGGGTTACGGTGAATTCACTGGTGGCGGCGCCTTGGGCATCGGTGTGTACCAGCGCAGAGCCAACGGTGGTGTCCCATCTGTCGGCCAACTCCAGCGTCGCTTCCTGTCCCTGGAACGGGTTGCCATCGCGCAAACCGACGACCGTCACCCCGACTGTGCCTAAATGGCCGTCTCCCGGGCAGGGTCCGACGGCGA
>JAIRXX010000256.1 GCA_031268065.1 Propionibacteriaceae bacterium | reverse complement strand
CGACTCCGGCTATTTGACGCTCTGGGATGCGCAAGGCAAGCAGGAATTGGGGGCGGATTTGGCTGTCCCAGCCAGTGACGATGCCAGCCGCGTCCTGTACTTGGCGCAGCCCGACGATCCGCGCTGGCAGGTGAGCGTCGGCGGCCAAACTCTTGAAAAACTCGGATCGGCGACTCCGGAGCAACGCTACGGCGTGGGCATGGCCTCAGGCGAACTCAGCGTCGTATTGCGCCCAGAGCCGCAAAACTGGGCTTGGGTGCAGTTGGTCGGGTTGCTCTTCCTGATCGGGCTGGCTCTCCCCGGATTGCAGAAACGCAATACGGCGTCGGTCGGCAGGCGGCTGAACCGGCCACTTCCCGGAAACGATGAGAACGAGGTACTTCCCCGCCGTGCGCTGGAGGTGGCCGAATGAAGCGTTGGATTCTGCCGCTCGCCACCATCGGCGCGACTTTGGCATTGCTGGGGGTGTGTACCCTCATCCCGGCTGGGGCGCCGCCAGCCGGAAACACCCCGGTGTCGAATGCGCGGGTGAGCCGGGTCTGCCCGTATCTGAGTGCCGAGTCGGTCGATTGGCGCATCGTCGCCGCTTCCAAGGACGGGCAACTCGCCGCCGCCGCGCTGGACGCCCGGCCCAACGCCGCTCCGACCAGCCTGCTCAAAGAGAAAGGCTCCGCGCAGCCGCTGCGGATCAGCGCACCCCGGAACGACCAATTCGACGGTACCGGCTGGGTGTCCCAGGCAGACGGATCGGAGCGCGGGCTGTCCAGCATCGCCTGCGCCTCCCCGAACCAGTCAGCTTGGTTTGTCGGGGCGCTGCTCAGCGTTGACGCAACCGCAGAGCTGACGCTGTTCAACGCCGACGCCACCGACGCCATCGTTGACATCGCCATCTTTGACGAGAATGGGCGGGTTGCCGCTCCCGGCGCGAGGGGAATCGTGGTTCGCGCGCTTTCGTCCCACGTCGTTCCGCTGTCTGCGATGAGCACCGCGTCCAGCCCAATCGCCAAGACGGCTTTCAGCATCCATGTGGAAACCTCGACTGGGCGGGTGGCGCCGATATTGCGCCAGCGCCTCTGGAAAGCAAACGACCCGCTCAGCGCGGAGTGGCTGCCGCCGACTGGCGATCCCAGCCCCCAGGTCATCATGCCCGGTGTGCCCGCCGGGGATGGGGCGCGCAAAGTCAGCATCGTTAATCCCGGTGATCGCACGGCCCAGGTGACGGTGGAATTGCTGGGCGTCGAGGGCACCTCGGTCATCCCCGAAACGCAGGAAATTGAGGTACCGCCAGCCTCCACCAAGACGTTCGACTTGACCGACACCCTCGCCGGGCAGCCGGGGGCTATCCGGCTGGATGCTGGCAGTGTTGAGATTGCGGCCACCATGAGCATCGAGGCCGGTCAGGAGCCAGATTTGGGATTTGCCGCCGGGAGCGCTCCAATCGAGGCGCAGGGGCTGTGGGTGCTGCCGACCACGAAGAACGCCGCCGCCGTGCTCCAATTGGCCAATTCCACCGCGAAAGACGCACAGGTGGTGGTGACGACGGCGAATGAGCCGGGGGTGGATCCGGAAATCAAATTGGTCGATGTGCGCGCCGGGGCCAGCGTCTTGGTCGAGCTGGCCAAGCGCGACATAATCGTGCTGCAACTGTCCACTTCGGACGAAGGCGTCCACGCCGCCGTTTCAGTGACCAGGCAACTGGGCGGGCTGGCCGGGGTGACGGTGGTGCCGCTGAATCCTGGGGAGAATGGGGAGGCTCCGGCCAAGATCACCCTGGACCCCCATGTGGGCAGCTAGCCCCGGCATCCGCCAGCGGGCGAGTTCAGTCGTGGTCGCCGTTGGGGTCCAGCTCGGTGACCGAGAATCCGGTGATGGCGCTCAGTTGTTCCACGATTGTCGAGCGCACCAGTTCCCGCAACTCTGAACTCGTCGTCGCCCGGCGCTCAATTGGGCGGCGGAAGAGCACAACCTGCCCGTGGCGATCAGGAGTGGCGGAATTTGCCGCCGCCAATGGGACGCGGGATTCCCAGGGGACGAATTTGGTGGGGGTTTCCTCGAAGCCGATGTCCACCCGCGCCAACGCCTGCGGGCAATTCGCCGAGACCTGTTCCAACGCTGTTTCGATGGCTTCGGCGAAGCGCGTTTTCCTATCGCTGAGCCTTCGCAGCGCCGGGATGCGGGTGACTGGATTGGGCAGGGCCAATGGCCCGCGCAGGCCACGCTCGTGCCGGTCACGACGTTTCGACATGCGGCGATTCTATCGAATCAATCTGTTTCGGATTGGGCCGCTGGCTCCTCGGCCCAGTTCAACGAGCGTTCCACAGCCCGATTCCAGTCGCGCCAAAGCGTTTGGCGGGTATCCCGGCCCATCTGCGGCGTCCAGCGCCGAGACTCCTCCCAACTGGCGGCCAGCTCGTTGGTGTCGGACCACATTCCCACGGCTAGCCCGGCTGCATTGGCAACCCCGGCCACAGTGGCTTCCGGCTGCGACGGGAGCACTACCGGCATGTCGAGCAGGTCGGCCTGCGTCTGCATGAGGAAGGAATTGGCGGTCATCCCGCCGTCAACTTTGAGTTCGCTGGGTCGGCGGTTCCAATCGGCGGCTATCGCGTCGATCAATTCCCCAGTCTGGAACGCGCATGCCTCCAGGGCGGCGCGGGCTAGATGGGCTTTCGTCGCAAACCTGGTGAGTCCGACAATCGTCCCCCTGGCGTCGTAGCGCCAACGGGGCGCGTATAGCCCGGAGAAGGCAGG
>JAIRXX010000177.1 GCA_031268065.1 Propionibacteriaceae bacterium | reverse complement strand
GGGTGAAAGCCACGTCTTGGTGTATGTCTCGTGCTTGGCGCAGCGTGTGCATGGTTTTTTGGTCGAGGTGGTTCAGTTTGGCGGTTTTGTTGCGTTCGGCCACGATCAGGCGGACGGCTCCTGGCCCCGTGCCTCTGGTGACTTCTTTGGCGAGTGCGGCCAGACATGTTTGCCGGGCTTTGTCGGTGCTGCCGCCTTTGGGAAGGGGCATTTCCACTGTGACGATGTTCCATTCGGCCCTGGCCGCGACATGTTCGGCCATTTCGGTGATCTGGTCGTAGTGGCCAAGCGCGTACGCCTCGGTCGCGTGCCAATAATCGCCGCCAACCAGTTCCAGCAGTTCGTCGCGGATCGTGTCGAGCGAGTTGCGGTCGAATGTTGCCGCCGCCATAGCGTAGAACGGGATGTCGCCGCGCTTGAAAAGCTTGGCCAGCATCGTCTCATCTGCGAACGCCACCGGGCCGGGTCTGTTCTGGTACTGGCTGGCCAGGTATTGGTCTCGGGGGTATTGCGCGGTCACCGGGAAAGCCTATAACTTTCTGTTGGCCCTGGAAATGAAACAACCTGCGGCTGCCGTAGCTGATCCGCAGGTCCGGTCATGCCAACACCCCCCGTAAGAGAACTGCGGGCTCCACCGTTGTTTCCAATAGCAACTCTACGTCATGCCGCCAAACCAGGCAAGATACCGCCAAACCAGGCAAGGAGTGTCGCGGGATCGAGCTGCGTATCGATCCCACGACAACTGGGACGATCCGGTGGCCAAGGAGACGTTGAAGACGCCTACCGTAAGAACAGCTGACCTTGCCTAACTTGGGGCATCCGCGCTTGCGTGTGTAATGGCCTCGATTAGGGACGGATTGGGGAGGTTGTGGCGCTGGGGCGTTGTCGGTGACATGGGTTTTGCTGGGCGGGCGGCAGGGCTGGGTGGCGAGTTGATTGGATTTGCAACGAGGCTCAGCAGGTGGCGGCGTTCCTCATTAGGATTGAAGGATGCGGGAAAAGTGGCAGTTGGCCAAAGTGGGTGCGGAACGCGCTGAAGAAGTCGCGGTGCTGGAGCAGTGGGCCTGGGGAGACATGAGTTTCGCTGGGCGGACAGAGCGGGCCAAGCGCCTGCTCGATTGGGAGCGCTCTTGGGCGGCGGAAACCCAGTCGGGAGAACTGATCGGGTTCGCCGCGTCTTTTCACTTCGATTTGCCCGTCCCTGGGGCTGTGCTTCCCACTGGCGGGCTGACCTATGTGAGCGTCCATCCGCAGCATCGGCGGCGCGGCATTCTGCGCGAACTGCTGAACAAGCATTTTGCCAACAGCCTCCAGCGCGGTGAGCTAGCCTCGTTGCTCACCGCTTCGGAGATTCCGATCTACACCAGATTCGGCTACGGCCAGGTGGACCGGGTGATCGAGGCCAGGCTGCCGAAAGGGGTTCCGCTTTGGGACGTTTCGGGCCAGGATGAGGTCGAAATAGTCTTCGAGCGGGCCGACAACGCTGCGAGCGTTGCGCTGGCGGAACAGGTCTACCAGCAGGCAGGTCGGCACATGCCGCGCCCTGGCCGCATCCCGGCAGGGCAGGATGGGCCGTGGGCAGAGCATTTCTTCGATCCGCCCGAGCAGCTGGAATCTGCTGAGACGCTGCGGCTGGCCATCGCCTTCCGCGACGGACAGCCCACCGGGTTCGCCACTTTCCGGCGCAAAGAGCGTTGGGACGACAACGGCGCTGCCGCAGGCGTCATCCGGGTCTATCAGTTGGTTGCCGCCGATGCGGCGACGGCGCGGGCGCTGTGGGGAATGCTGACCAATCTCGACCTGATGGCGACCATCATCGTGGAGTCCATCCCGGCAGATGATCCGCTCTTCTTCCTGTTGCGCGACCCGCGCCAGGCGGTGATGCGGTGCGGTGATTTCTTGCACCTGCGCATTCTCGACCTGCCTGGGGCGCTCGCTGCCAGAAAGTATCAGGCCAGCGCCAATCTGGTGATAGAAGTTGGTGACGATCTGCTCCAGGCCAACGCCGGCCGTTGGCTGCTCCAGCTAGCCGACGGGCGGGCCGAGGTGTCCCGCACCGATGCCGATGCCGACCTGTCGCTAGACATCCGAGTCTTGGCCTCGCTTTACCTGGGCGGTTTCTCAGCGGTCTCCTACGGTGATGCCGGTCTGATCCAAGAGCATACGGCAGGATCGGCGGAAACCCTGGCGCGGGCGATGTGGACGCCACGCGCCCCCGGCACCCCCTTCGGTTTCTGAGCGAGTTAACCGGATACCAAGCCGGGATGGAGGCCAGCTGGGACGAAGACGGCCTCCATTGCCACCGCCGTAGATTGCCTCGTAAACAACTGCATCACCGGCCTGAAAGCCCAAGGCGATACAGCAGTTAATGAGTCGACAAGGCAAGATCATGGGTGGTCAGGAGGTCACTGAGAATTGGTTATGGCAACCACCCATTCCTGGACGATGCTGATTGCCTCCTCCAGAGTGAGGTTGAGTTCGACAGACTTGGCAAGTTTCGGGTAGGTCTGCTCCCATGCGGAATTCGCCACTAGCGTGGGTGGCCAGTGTCGTGGCGGTTTTCCGATGGCGATAGCTTCTTCTGCTCGGGCGGTGAACACATCGAGGCACGCCGCCTTCAGTGACGCCGGCACAGGATCGGCACGGTAGAAGTGATCGTTGATGAGCGCTAAGTCGATCACGTCTCGTACCCGGTCGTTGATGATGTCGGGCGGAATGTCGGGGTCGGATGCGGCGTGTAGCTTCTGGGCTACTTGGTAGTCCATCGCGATAGCGACGATCTCGCTCGGAGGTTCCACGCCGAAGAAGCTGACGTTCGGAGAGGGGACCGGCGTCATGGCCGAACTGATGTTGCCCTCGGGAAAAGCGACTTCCACTTGGACGCGCCGCCAGGTCTTGCCACGCAAAGTCAAAAGCACAGCGAACCGGTACGGCTTGGTCAGCCTGGGCGCTTTCATGACTCGTTCCAAAGCCGTTCGCTCCAACTTGAATGGCCCCCAAGGTTCAGTCAGGACGGCATTGACTGCACGCTCGAACTCCTCGGCGGTGCCCCGGAACAGGGTGTCTACGTCCTTCGTGGTCCGTGCCTTCAGGCCGAGCTGCAATTCCAGATACAAGCCGCCCTTCACCAGGAACAACGGCTTCTGGTCGGGGCCGAGGGCGCGTTGCAGTGTACCTAT
>JAIRXX010000172.1 GCA_031268065.1 Propionibacteriaceae bacterium | reverse complement strand
ACTTTCTTGATGTCGTCCTTGGAGCAGCCGATCCAAGCGCCCACGATGAGCGTCACCGCGCCGACGATGCAAACGGCCAGCGCCGCCGCCTCAGACTGCGCGTAGACGGCATGGGAACGCACTACCAGGTACACCCCGGCGGTCACCATCGTCGCGGCGTGGATCAGCGCCGAAACCGGGGTAGGGCCTTCCATCGCGTCCAACAGCCACGATTGCAGCGGAACCTGCGCCGACTTCCCGCAGGCCCCCAGCAGCAGGAAGAAGCCAATCGCCGTCCACCAGGCGCTTGGCTGTTCGGCAGCGGCGTTCACGTCGCTGAAAGCCGACGAGCCGACCAGGGCCAACATTGCGAAGATCGCCATCGTCATGCCCAAGTCGCCGATCCGGTTCATCACGAAAGCCTTCTTGGCCGCCGCGGCGGCAGACGGCTTGTGCTGCCAGAAGCCGATCAGCAGGTACGAGGCCAGGCCGACGCCCTCCCAGCCGACGAAGAGCACCAAATAGTTGTCCGCCAGCACCAGAATCAACATCGCGGTGATGAACAAGTTGAGGAAGGCGAAGAAGCGCCGCCTGCGCTCGTCGTGGGCCATGTAGCCGACTGAGTAGAAGTGGATCACTGTGCCCACGCCGGTGATCAGCAGGGCGAAGAGGATCGACAGCGGATCAATGAGCAGCCCAGCTGAGATTTTCCAACTGCCCAGGCTGATCCAATCGAAGAGCGGCACCGAGACCGCGCGCTCCGGCTCGGCGGCGCCGAGCAATTGCACGAAGACCGCCAGCGCCATCACGAACGAGGCCAGCGAGGCCAACACAGCCAGCCAATGCCCGAAAGCGTCTGCCGCCTTGCCCGCCAGCAGCAGCAGCGCCGCCCCGACAGCCGGGAAGGCGATCATAAGCCAGGCGTAGGAAATCAATCCGCTGGCCTGAACGGGTTGGAGAGCGTCAAGAACAATCATCGAAGGCCCTCACAGTTTCAGTAGGTTCGCGGCGTCCACCGAGGTGGAACGTCTAGATCGGTAAACCATGACGATGATCGACAGGCCAACCACCACTTCGGCGGCGGCGACCACCATCACGAAGAATGCGGCGACTTGCCCGTCCAATCCGCCATGCACCTCTGACATGACCACCAAGACGAGGTTGGCGGCGTTCAGCATCAATTCCACGCACATGAACGCCACCAGCGCGTTGCGACGGGTGAGCAAGCCCAGCGCGCCGATCCCAAAAAGGATCGCGGCCAGCCAAAGCACCAATTCGGGATTCATTCGAGTTCCCCCTTCGTCGCGGCGTCCACAGCTGCAAAGGCTTGCGCGGTGGCGCTGCTCATCGCCGGGGCGTCCAGGGTGGCCCCGCGCCCATCCAAAACTTCCGAGACTGACTCCGGCGACACTGAACCATCTGGCAGCAGCGCCGGGGCGGCTATCGAATTGTTCAGCGCGTAAACACCGGAGCTGGGCAACGCGCCCGGATGGACTCCCTGCTCGGCATAGGCGTCCATCCGCAGCTGCGCCCGTTCCCGCTGCGAAATCTTCGGGACCAGCCGGGCGTGTTGGGCCAGCACCATCGCGCCCACAGCGGCGGTGATCAGCAGCGCCGAGGTCAACTCGAAGCCGAAGACGTAACGGCCAAAGATGAGCGCGGCCAACGACTGCACGTTGCCGCCGTAGAGATTGTTGGCCGCCTCCAGGCCCTCAACCGGGATGACCGCGTGCCCGATGCCCGCGATGATCAGGCCGATGACGCCGAGCACGCCGATTCCGGCCCAAATCCGCTGCCCTTTGATCGTCTCCACCAGGGAGTCCGCCTGATCCACGCCGACCAGCATCAGCACGAACAGGAAGAGCATCATGATCGCGCCGGTGTAGACGATGACTTGGGCGGCGGCCAGCAGCGGCGCCTCCATCGCGGCGTAGAGCGCGGCTAGGTTGACCATGGCGAAGGCCATGCTCAGCGCGGAGTACACCGCCTTGCGGAACAGCACCAAGCCGAGCGCTCCGGCGATCACCAGCGGCCCGCAAATCCAGAAGACGATATCGGCTTCGACACTCAGCGGAATCATTCGGCGCCTCCTTCCTCGACTGGAGTGCGGTTGTCTGACTGGCCAGTCGGCGGCAGACCGAGGAAATACGCCGTCTCATCCGGGGCGAGCCGACGCGGGTGCGGCGGCTCATCCATCCCGGAAACCAGCGGCGCGAGCAGGCGGTCTTTGCTGTAGATCATCTTCTCCCGGGTGGTGTCGGCCAGTTTGAATTCGTTGGTCATGGTCAAAGCCCTAGTCGGGCAGGCCTCAATGCACAGCCCGCAGAGTATGCAGCGCAGGTAGTTGATTTCATAGACCCGCCCGTAGCGCTCCCCAGGGGAGTAGCGCTCCTCGTCGGTGTTGTCGGCGCCCTCCACATAGATGGCGTCCGCAGGGCAGGCCCAGGCGCAAAGCTCGCAGCCGACGCACTTCTCCAAGCCGTCCGGCCAGCGGTTGAGCTGGTGGCGTCCGTGGAAACGCGGCTGGGTGACTTTCTCTTTGCCCTTCTCCGGGTAGCCCTGGGTGAAAGTTTTGCGGAAGATCGTTCGGAAAGTGACTCCGAACCCCGCCCAGGGATCAAGAATTCCCATCACTGGCCTCCTCTGCCACGGTTTGGGCCGCTGGAGCCTGCTCCGATCCGGAATCGACAACTGACCCGGCTAGGACACCAGCCAGCTCTGGAAGGGCGGTGCCCAACGGCGGCGGCACCGGATAACCGCCGGCGAAGGCGTCGAAATCGGCCTGCTTCTCGGCGGCGACAGCGGCGGACTTCTTGTCCGGCAGCAACAGCAGAATCAGCAACGCCACGACCATCACGGCGGCGGCGATGAAGATCGCATTGCGCACCCCTTCGTTTGCCAATCCGTTTTCCTGAAGTTTGCGCACCGCCGCGAAGATGGCGATCCAGGCCAGCGAGATCGGAATCAGGCCTTTCCAGCCGAGCTTCATGAACTGGTCGTAGCGCATTCGCGGCAGGGTGCCGCGCAGCCAGACAAACATCGAGATGAACAGCTGCACCTTGATGACGAACCACACCGGCCCGAGCCACGGGTTGTCCAACCCTGGAATGAGGTTGAGCGGCCAGGGCACCAGATAGCCGCCCATAAACAGGGTGGTCGCTATGGCCGAGACGGTGGCCATGTTGATGTACTCGGCCAGGAAGTAAATCGCATAGCGGAAGCCGGAATATTCGGTGATATAGCCGGAGACCAACTCCGATTCCGCTTCCGGGAGGTCGAAGGGGGCGCGGTTCGTCTCGCCGACCATTGCGATCACGTAGACGCAGAAGCTGGGCAGCAGCACCAGCCAATTCCAGGCCTCCCAGCCAATGTCGAAACCGAAGACGAAGAATTCCCGGGACTGCTGCTCCACGATCTGCGCGGTGGACATTGAGGACGTGTACAGGAAGACCGCCACGAAGCTCAATCCCATCGCTATTTCATAGGAGATCATCTGGGCGCTGGAACGCAGCCCGCCGAGCAGCGAATAGGGCGAATTGGACGACCATCCGGCGAGCACGAAGCCGTAGATGCCGACTGAGGTCACCGCCAGAATCATCAGCGTGCCGACCGGCATGTCGGTGACTTGGATGCGGGTGGTGATTTCGGCCCCCGCGAAGGGATCCCAAATCTTCACCTCAGGGCCGAATGGGATCATCGCCCAAGCGGTGAACGCCGCTGTCCCGGCGATGATCGGCGCCAGGGTGAACAGCACCCGGTCCACCATCCGGGGCATGAAATCTTCCTTGATCAGCAATTTCATGCCGTCGGCCAGCGCTTGCCCCAGGCCGAGCGGGCCATTCATGATCGGGCCGAGGCGCTGCTGCATCTTGCCCACCAAGCGCCGCTCGTACCAGACGTTGAAAATAGTCCACGCCAGCAGCACCACGAATAGCAGCACCACCTTGACGATGACCAGCCACCACGGATCGTTCATCATGAGGCGCCTCCTTGGCTCAAAGTGACGTAGCCGCCAGCGGCCACCCCCAACGCGCTGATCTGGCTGTTCGCCGAATTGCTGGGCAGCCAAACGGTGTCGTCGCGCAGATCGGCGGCGATGGCCACCGGCAGGCTGAGCGTGCCCGAGGGGCCGCTGATGTCCAAAACGTCCCCACAGCCGACTTCCAGCTCAGCGGCGGTCTTGGGGCTGAGTTTCACCACTGCCATCCGGGCGGTGGCGAGCAATTCGCCCGCGCCGTCGATGGAACGGGAATTGTCGATGAGCTGCCGCCAAGTGGCGAGCCGATAGCCCGGCGCTTCCGCCAGCTGCGCCGGTTCGGCCAACTCGGGCCGCTCACCGGTCCATTGGCCAAGCTCGGCCAACTCGGCCCAAGCCTGCGCCGGGTTGCGCACGCCGAGCGGCTCGCCCATCGCGTCGGCCAACGCGGCCAAGACGCGCAGGTCGGTCATCACCGAGACAGCCTGGGAATTCACCTTGTTCACCGTGCCCAAACGATGCTCCCAGTCCATGAAATGCCCCGACTGCTCCTCAACCAAGGCCACCGGGAAGACGACATCCGCCATTTCGGTGATCTCGCTGGTCCGATTCTCCAGGCAGACCACGAAACCAGCCTCCCGGATCGCCGCGCGGGCCTGATCGGCATCCGCGAAGTCAACCGCCTCGACGCCGGCCAGCAGCAACGCCTGCGGCGGGCTGGCCAAGAATTCGGCTGCGCCCAGACCTTGGTCGGCAGGCAAGTCGACCCCCCAAACCGCGCCCACGTCCACCCTGGCGCTGGGATCGGCCACCGGACGTCCGCCAGGCAGCAGATTCGGCAGGCAGCCAGCCTCTATTGCGCCGCGATCACCGGCGCGGCGGGGAATCCAGGCCAGCTTCGCCCCGGTTTTTTCCACCAGGCGGCAGGCGGCGCCCAGCACGCCGGGAGCGGTAGCCGCCCGCTCCCCGACCAGCACCACGGTGTCTGGGCCGATCTCCAGCTGGTCCAAGGCCGCAGCCTCAGTGCCCGCAGCTGCGGAGACCAACTCGGCATTAAGCTTCCGCGACCCCCCAGAGGCCAATGCGGCGACGGCGACCACCTTCAGTTTGCGCTTCCGCACTGCTTTGCGCAGCCGCAGGAAAACTATCGGCGCCTCGTCCTCAGGCTCGAAACAGACCAAGACGACAGTTTTGGCCCGCTCCAGTTCGGCGTAGCTGACGCCCTCCCCGAAACGGCTTCCGGCGACTTTGGCCGCCAGGAATGCCGCCTCTTCGGCGCTGGCAGGGCGCGAGCGGAAGTCGATATTGTTCGTACCCAGCACGGTGCGGGCGAATTTGGCGTAGCCGTAGGCGTTTTCCAGCGTCAGGCGGCCACCGGTGAGCACCGCCGAGTCGCTTCCGGCCCGCCGCAGTCCGGCGACTGCCCGGTCGATGGCCTCTGGCCAAGAAGCCGGGCGCAATGCGCCGTTCTCGCGGATCAAGGGTGCTGTCAGCCGCTGCTCGTGCCCCGAGGAGAAAGCGAATCTGCCTTTGTCGCAATTCCATTCCTCGTTGATTTCCGCCGCGCTGCCAGCCAGACGGCGGCGCACCTTGAAATGCCGGTGGTCGGTGCGCAATTGGCACCCGGCGGCGCAGTGTTCGCAGGTGGTGTCGGTGGAGACCAGATCGAATGGCCGGGCGTTGAAACGGTACGACGCGGCGGTCAGCGCGCCCACCGGGCAGATTTGCACCACATTGCCGGAGAAGTAGGAGTCATACGGCTCGTCGGCGTACCTCCCCACCTGCTGCTGGGCGCCGCGCTCAGCCAGCGCGATCAGCGGATCGCCGGAAATCTGGTCGGAGAAACGGGTGCAGCGCGCGCAGAGCACACAGCGCTCCCGGTCGAGCAGGATTTGCGCGGACAGCGGAGTTGGCTTCGGATAGCCGCGCTTCACGCCGTCATAGCGGGTCTCGGTGCGCCCGTTGGCGAAAGCCTGATTTTGCAGCGGGCATTCGCCGCCCTTGTCGCAGATCGGGCAGTCCAGCGGGTGGTTGATCAAAATCAGCTCTTGCACCCCGATCTGGGCGGCTTTGGCCATTTCGGAGCTGTATTGGGTTTTGATCTGCATCCCCGGCGCCGTGGTCAGCGTGCAAGCGGCCTGCGGCACCGGGAAGCCCCTGCCGTTTCCGGCGTCGGGCACCTCCACCATGCATTGCCGACAGGCGCCCACCGGATCAAGGAGCGGGTGGTCGCAGAAACGCGGGATGTCGATGCCGAGCAACTCGGCTGCCCTGATGGCCAGCGTGCCCTTCGGCACCCGCACCTCCACGCCGTCGATGCTGACCGGGATGGTTTCCGCGACGGCGGCTTCCGGTGCTTGTTCCACGCTCATCTCGGGTCTCCTTCCGCAAACAAGGCGCTGCGTTCGTAGGGGAAGGCCTCCCAAGCCGGGGTATGGCAGCCCAATTCAAACTCCGCCCGGAAATGCTTCACCGCCGATGTCACGCAGGCGCAGGCGCCTCCGGCCAGGGCGCAGAACGACTTCCCGTTGACGATTCCGGCCACGTCCAGCAGCTTGTCCACGCTACCTTCTGGAGCTTCGCCCCGCTCGAATTGCCGCAGCAATTGCACCAGCCACAAGGTGCCTTCCCGGCAGGGCGTGCATTTGCCGCAGGACTCGTGCTTGTAGAACTCCACCCAGCGCAGGGTGGTGCGCACCACCGAAGTTGTCTCGTCGAAGATTTGCAGCGCCTTGGTGCCCATCATCGAGCCAGCCGCCGCCAAGCCCTCGTAGTCGAGCGGCACGTCTAGGTGCTCGGGGGTGAGGATCGGGGTGGACGAGCCGCCCGGAGTCCAATATTTCAGCTCATGTCCGGCGCGGATGCCCCCGGCCAAGTCGAGCAGTTGCCGCAGGGTGATGCCGAGCGGCGCCTCGTATTGGCCGGGACGCCGCACATGCCCCGACAGCGAGTAGATGGTGAAACCCTTCGACTTCTCAGTCCCCATCGAGGTGAACCAGTCCACGCCGATGGCGATGATCGACGGCACCGTTGCTATCGATTCGACGTTGTTGATCACCGTCGGCGAGGCGTAAAGGCCTTCCACCGCCGGGAACGGCGGGCGCAACCTCGGCTGTCCGCGCCGCCCCTCCAGCGAGTCGAGCAGGGCGGTCTCCTCGCCGCAGATGTAGGCCCCGGCGCCGGCGTGGACGATGACGTCCAAATCGAAGCCGGTGCCCAAGATATCCTTGCCCAGCCAGCCGTTGTCGTAGGCTTCCTGGACCGCTTGGCGCACCCGGCGATGCACATGCAGCGCCTCGCCCCGGATATAGACGAACGCCGTGTGGCAGTT
>JAIRXX010000180.1 GCA_031268065.1 Propionibacteriaceae bacterium | reverse complement strand
TTCACTATGTGGAAGGCTGCACCGCGCCCATCTACAAGTCCGATTCGCTGCACGCCGCCGTGGTGGAGATTATCGTCAAGAAGAACGCGCGGGTGCGCTACACGACGATCCAGAACTGGTCCACCAACGTCTACAACCTGGTCACCAAGCGGGCGGCCTGCTCCGAGGGGGCGACGATGGAGTGGATCGATGGGAACATCGGTTCCAAGGTGACGATGAAATATCCAGCGGTGTACCTGCTCGGGGAGCATGCTCGCGGGGAAACCCTGTCGATAGCCTTCGCCAGCGCCGGGCAGCATCAGGATGCCGGGTCGAAGATGGTCCACCTGGCGCCGCACACCTCCAGTTCCATCGTCTCCAAGTCAGTGGCGATGGGTGGCGGGCGGTCTTCCTACCGGGGGTTGGTCCACGTAAAGCAGGGGGCGCACCACTCGGCGTCCAGCGTTAAATGCGACGCGCTGCTGGTCGATCAGGTCTCCCGCTCCGACACCTATCCCTATGTCGATGTGCGCGAGGACGACGTGTCGATGGCCCACGAGGCCACCGTCTCCAAAGTCAGCGCGGACCAGCTCTTTTACCTGATGAGCCGGGGGCTGGGGGAGGATGAGGCGATGGCGATGATCGTGCGCGGCTTCGTAGAGCCGATAGCCAGGGAGCTGCCGATGGAATACGCCTTGGAATTGAACCGATTGATCGAGCTGCAAATGGAAGGGGCGGTCGGATGAGCGAGCTGCGGTCAATCGCGGACAAAGCCAGGCCGTCGGCGTCTGGTCCGGCATCCCCTCTCAGCGAGCTTTCGACCACGCCAAAGTCCCATCTGCATCCCAGGCCGTCTTTCGATTTGGCCGATCATCCGGTGCCGGGCGGCAAAGAGGAGGTCTGGCGGTTCACCCCGCTGGAACCGCTGCGGGATTTGTTCAACGGCGCGGGCGGCACCGGCTCGCTGGCTTGGGAATCGCGGCTGCCGTCCGGGGTGGCGCTGGGCGAGATTGGCCTGGATGAGGCCAAAGCCCTCGGCATTCCGGCGCCGATGGACCGGGTGAGCGCGATGGCGGTGAACAGGGCTGGCCGGGTGGCGCTGATCGATGTGCCGGCGGATGTCGCCCTGGACGGCCCGGTTGTCATCGGGCTGAACGGCGCGGACGCGCAGAGTACGGTCTTTGGGCATTTGGTCTTCCGGATCGGGGCGCGGGCGCGGGCCACCGTGGTGCTGCGGCATACTGGGGCGGCCCGCTACGGCTCGTCGGTGTCGGTGCTGGTGGGCGAGGGCGCGACGCTCAATTTCGTCAGCTTGCAGGATTGGGACGACGGCGCCATCCACGCTGGGCAGCATTCCTTCCGCATCGGCGCCGATGCCAAGGTGAAGTCGGTCACGGCCAGCCTCGGCGGCAGCTTGATCCGGTTGATGGAGACTGCCTCCTATGCCGGTCCAGGCGGGGAGTTGGAGCAATTCGGCGTCTATTTCGTGAACGCCGCCCAACACGTCGAGCATCGCCTCTTCGTGGACCACAACCAGCCCAATACTGTTTCCAACGTCGATTACCGGGGGGCTTTGCAGGGCCAGGGGGCGCAGGCCGTCTGGGTCGGGGATGTGCTCATCCGCAAAGTGGCTGAGAATATCTCCACCTACGAGTCCAATAAAAATCTCGTGCTCACCGATGGGTGCCGGGCCGAGTCCGTACCCAATTTGGAGATCGAAACCGGTGAAATCCGGGGGGCGGGGCATTCTTCAACCACCGGGCGTTTTGACGATGAGCAGTTGTTCTATCTGCGTTCGCGCGGCATCCCAGAAGATGAGGCCCGCCGTTTGGTGGTCCACGGTTTCTTTGTGGACATAATCCGCCGCATCCAGGTGCCCGAGGTCGAGCAGCGGCTGTTGGCCGCTGTGGAGAAAGAGCTGCAAGCCGCCGTGTCCAGTCCAAACCAGGAGAAATAACCAATGTCATCGCTTGTCATCAAAGATTTGCACGTCGAGGTCGATACCGAATCCGGCCCGAAGGAGATCCTGAAGGGGGTAAACCTCACCATCAGCTCTGGAGAGGTCCACGCGATCATGGGGCCGAACGGTTCGGGAAAGTCGACGATGGCTTATTCGATCGCCGGGCATCCGAAATACAAGATCACCCGTGGGTCGGTGAAGCTGGACGGCGTGGAGTTGTCGGAGTTGAGCGTGGACCAGCGGGCCAAGGCGGGGCTATTTCTGGCGATGCAGTATCCAATCGAGGTGCCCGGCGTGTCGGTGGCCAATTTCTTGCGCACCGCGAAGACCGCTTTGGACGGCGAGCCGCCGAAAGTGCGGGCCTGGGTGAAGGAAGTGAATCGGGCGATGGAGCAATTGGGGCTGGACGTCACCTTTAGCTCCCGCTCCTTGAACGAGGGTTTCTCCGGGGGGGAGAAGAAGCGCAATGAGATCGTCCAATTGGAATTGCTCAATCCGAAATTCGCCGTTTTAGACGAGACTGACTCCGGCTTGGACATTGACGCGCTGCGGATAGTCAGCGAAGGGGTCAACCGCTATTCGGCGCAGGGGGACCGCGGAGTTTTGCTGATAACCCATTACACCCGCATCCTCAATTACATAAAGCCGGATTTTGTGCATGTGTTTGTGGACGGCCACATCGTGGCCGAGGGCGGCGCGGAGTTGGCCGAGAATCTGGAAGTCGAGGGGTACGACCGTTTTATCCAAGCGGCGCGGGCCAACGCCTAGCTGGCAGATGGCCGGGAGAGAGGAAGAGCAGTGGCATACGACGTCGAGGCGATTCGGGCTGACTTCCCTATTTTGCGCCGCCAGGTAAACGGCTATCCGCTGGCCTATCTGGATTCGGCGAATACCTCGCAGAAGCCGCAGGCGGTCATCGACGCGGTGGCCGCGCATTACCTAGAGCACAACGCGAATGTGGCCCGGGCGATGCACACTTTGGGCGGCGAGGCCACCGAGGCTTTTGAGGGCGCGCGGGGAAAGGTGGCTGATTTCATTGGGGCCGCGTCGCCGCAGGAGGTCGTCTTCACCAAGAATGCCTCCGAGGCGTTGAATCTGGCCGCGCACACGCTGGGGGCCGGTATTGGCGAGGGCGATGAGATCGTTGTCTCGGTGATGGAGCACCATTCCAATATCGTGGCTTGGCAATTGCTCTGCCAGCGGACCGGGGCAAAGCTGCGCTGGTTCGACGTCACCGAGGATGGCCGCCTCGATCTGGAGCGGGCGCGGGCCGAAGCCCTGATCAACGAGCACACCCGGATCGTCAGCCTGGCTTGGGTGTCGAATGTGCTCGGAACGGTGAACCCGGTCGCCGAGGTCGGGGCTTGGGCGCATTCCGTCGGCGCGAATTTTGTGGTGGACGCCTCGCAGGGGGTGCCGCACCTGCCCACCGATGTGGCTGCGCTCGGCGCGGACCTGCTCGCCTTCACCGGGCACAAGCTGCTCGGCCCGACCGGCGTCGGGGTGCTTTGGGGGCGCTACGACTTGCTGGACAGCCTGCCGCCTTTCCTGGGCGGGGGGGAGATGATCGAGATCGTGCGGATGACCGGATCGACCTATGCCCGGCCACCGCACCGTTTTGAGGCGGGCACGCCGCCGATTGCCCAGGCGGTCGGCTTGGGGGCGGCCATCGATTATTTGAATGGCGTCGGCGTGGAGAACGTGGCGGCGCATGAGCGCGAGTTGACCGGCTATGCGCTGGAGCGCCTGGCCGAGGTGGATGGCCTGAGGATTTTGGGGCCGCGCGGGGTGTTCGCGCCGGACGGATCGGGGCAGGTGGTCCGGGGCGGTGCGATCTCTTTCACCCTGGCGACCAGGGATGGGCTGGAAATCCATCCGCACGACTTGATGCAGCTGCTCGATGGCCGGGGGATAGCGGTGCGCGGCGGACACCATTGCGCGCGCCCGTTGCACGAGCGGCTGGGGCTGCAAACGTCGAGCCGGGCGTCGATCTACCTTTACAGCACCGTCGCGGAAATAGACCGGCTGGTTTCCGGGTTGTGCTATGTGCGGGACTTTTTCGGGGGGCGTCGATGAATGCTGAGGAAATGTACCAGGAAATCATCTTGGACCACTATCGGCAGAAGCACCACGCTGGGCTGCGCGAGCCGTTTAGCTGCCAGGTGAGCCATGTGAATCCGACTTGCGGCGACGAGGTGGAAATGCGGGTCCGGTTGGATGGGGGGGTCGTCGCGGACGTCTCCTATGACGCGGTGGGGTGCTCCATCTCGCAGGCTTCCACCTCGGTGATGAGCGATCTGGTGATCGGCAAAACAGTCCGGGATTCTTTCGCGCTCTTCGAGGAATTCACCGAGTTGATGCATTCGCGCGGAGAGCTGTCCGCTGAGCAGGTGGACGCGCTGGAGGCCGATCTGGAAGACGCCATCGCTTTCGTCGGTGTGGCTAAGTTTCCGGCGCGGATCAAATGCGCCCTTTTGGGCTGGGCGGCTTTCAAGGATGCCGCCTGGCAAGCTGTCGAGTCTGGTCAGAGTGTGGCCAAGAAAGTGAGTCCTCATGGCTGAGCAACGTCCTTCCGACCTGGTGAACGACGTCCTGCCCGATCAGGCGCGGGAGTCGGCGCCCAGCGCCCGTCCCAGCGATGACGAGATCATTGAGGCGCTCAAGGAGGTAGTCGATCCGGAGCTGATGGTGAATATCGTCGATCTCGGCCTGGTCTACGGGGTGGCGTTGGACGAGGAGTCGAATCTGACCGTCGATCTGACTTTGACCACTCCCACCTGTCCGCTCACCGACCGCCTGGAGTGGGACATCCGCATGGTCCTAGAGGGTTTGGTGGCCTCAGTGACGATCAATTGGGTCTGGCTTCCACCCTGGACCCTAGACATGATCACCGAAGATGGCCGCGAGCAGCTGCGTGCCATCGGCTACAACCTGTGAGCGTCAACCAGCTTGTGGCATGGTTCCGTTTGACGCGGGCAGCTGGAATCCAGCTAGCTGTATATCCGCGAACTTATTGAGCTGGTGGTGGAAATCGTCTGCGGATAAGCTTTGCAGGCGCTTCGGCTAGCGCGGTTCGAGCACGAGGCGGAGGCGTTGGCCGGTGGCCGCCGCCATTCGGCGCAACGTCTCGACAGTAGGCGTTTTCGCCCCTCGCTCCACGGCGGACACGTATGGTTGCCCGGTCCCTGAGCGTCGTCCGAGTTCGGTTTGCGTCAGACCAGCCTGGACGCGCATGTTATATACCAGTTCCGCCAGGTCCAACCGTTCGGATGCCTCATCGAGCGCGGCGACATACTCCGCGCGCTGATCATCGTTCCATGAGTCCCAACGCTGGCGTTCCGCAGTCTCCCAGTCAACGTTCATCGGCCCTTCCTCTCTGTTCGCTGTGACATCATCGCTGTTCGTGCCCGCTTTACTTCTCGTGCCTCGTTGTTCCTGGTCTTGCGAAACGCGGTCAAAGTGATGACACGCCGCTCTGGCTCGAACGTATAAGTGACGCGTTGATCGACTTTGCCGGAACTGAGGGTGAACCTAAGCTCGAACAAGCCGCTGCCCAGTGGCTTGCTGTGTGGCATACGCAAGCTGCTGCCTGCCGCCGCCAGCCTTGCTGATAGCGGCATGGGCAATAGCGGCGTCCATGCCCGTCAGTGTGTCGTGCCAGCGCCGCACTTCTGGTGACAGCACCACTCGCCATCTGCCTTCGGCCATTCCAGCAGTATACACGAACGTTACTAGTAAGTTGATTGCCGCCATCCCGATCTGCGACCCCGATCCGAGGACGCAACCTGCCCCCAGTGAGCAAGTCGGCATCACAGTGAACAAGTCAGTGAGCAACTCGGCGTGGCACTCACCGCCGCAAAGTAGCGCGCCTAAGCCATACTCAGTTGTGTATACTGGAGGACGTGGGAAAGAAGCAGTGGACCGTCGTTATCTCAGCCGAGATAGCCAGATGGTATGAGTTGCTTTCTCCGGCGGACAGGCGCGTAGTCGACCGAATGATCATGATGCTTGCCGAGTATGGGAACGATCTGCGGATGCCGCACAGCCGGTCGCTCGGCAGAGGGCTGTTCGAACTCCGCTTCGCAATCGCACGGGCAGCCATCGAGCAGCGAATCACCTACACGTTCGACCTCGGACGTATGGTCGTCACCTTGACCACATTCCGCAAGACCAAGGATAACGAGGCGCGAGAAGTTTCCCGCGCTAGGAAGGCGAAGGAGGAGCGGTTATGACCGAGAATCCAAACATCCCGGAAGGCTACGTCTTGTGGCAAGACCTCCGGCGCAAGGTCGACGCATCGTATACGCCCGAGCAGCGGCAAGAATACGAGGAGGCTGATGCCGACGCTGAGGCTCAGATCATGCTTGCAGAATTGGTCTACCAGATGCGTGCCGGGGCTGGCATCAGCCAGGCCGAGCTTGCCCGCCGCATGGGCATCCGCCAGCCGTTCATTTCTGCTTTAGAACGCGGAGGCCGCACGCCGACCCTGGCAACCATCAACCGGATCGCCCATGCCACCGGCAATCGTCTCCGGCTTACTACCGAGCCGATCAAGCAGCCAGTCTAGGTAGTTGGCGCGAATCTGCACGGGTCATCAAACTCGGCCACAGAAGAGAGATATGCAGGTGACAAAATGAGTGCGCTCTTTCCCACAATCGTCCCGATCAGCGAGGCCAAGCCGCGCCTGGCCGCGTTGATCGACAAATCCGAAACCGAAGACGTTATCCTCACCCGGCGAGGCCGCGCCGCGGCGGTCCTCATTTCCGCCGACCGGTACTCCGACCTGCTAGACCGCGTTGAAGACCTCGAAGACTCCATCGCCGCAGCCCAAGCCCAAGACGAGCCAGCCTCCCCGGCCGAGGAAGTCTTCACCCGCCTCGGCCTCAACAACTAAGCCACGGCGTCCGGTGGCGCGACATATGGCGCTGCGGAACCCTGAAAATCCTACGGGGGCGATCCTGAGAATGGGAGGGGAGAGGGCAAAAGCCTGATTGCTGCTTCATAAATTATCAAGTTGGCGATGTGATAATTATCCAGTTCACCGCCATAGGGTTATCCAGTTTGTGGTAGGCATGATGGGGGGGGGTATGACTGAGAATCCAAACATCCCGGAAGGCTACGTCTTGTGGCAAGACCTTCGGCGCAAGGTTGACGCATCGTACACGCCTGAGCAGCGGCAAGAATATGAGGAGGCTGATGCATGCGCTGGGGCTCAGATCATGCTGGTTGAATTGGTCTACCAGATGTGTGCCGGGGCTGGCATCAGCCAGGCCGAGCTTGGGATGAGATCAAGACGCTATCGCTTTCGTTGGTGTGGCTAAGTTTCCGGCGCGGATCAAATGCGCCCTTTTGGGCTGGGCGGCTTTCAAGGAT
>JAIRXX010000179.1 GCA_031268065.1 Propionibacteriaceae bacterium | reverse complement strand
ACCAATGGGGGGGGATGCCGTTCCATGTTAGCTGAGCAGCGGCGTCCAAATGGAGCCGAACAAGCAGACGCTGTTAACCGTGACGTGGTACGAAATTGTCGTCACCTGTGCAATGGTATGGCCTTAATTTTTGTGGCTTGGATATTGGCCTTTGGATTAAAGTTTGCGTTTAAAATGCTTGAAAAACCTTGCCGCGTGGACAGCTGGATGTGTCCTGCCGCACATTGGCCGGAGACTGTCACTAATGTCACAACAATAGTTATGTGTTCGGCCTCTGGCTTGTTGGTCGTCTCCAGCCTGCTGTACTCCCGTCGCATATTGAATGAGTGTGTCAAGAAACAGTTGTCTTTCCAATCTCTGCCTCAACTCGTGGATCAGCGCAACTTGCGCCTTGTAGATGTGTTGATGCTATTTGCTGGCATTGAAGCACTTATCTGTGTTCTGGTGGCAGAGGCTAAATTAGTCGATATCTTCTACCCGTTCGTGGTGGCAACCATCGCTATATTGGTGCTGCTCTGCTGGGGCGTATCCAGCCATATTGTCAAACTTGTGGCACTGAAGCCACCGCGAAGCTGATTTCGATCTCCCCTAGAGCCAGTCTTGGACGGTTAGGCCTTCCACTCTGGAGAACTCTCGTACGTTATTGGTGACTAGCACGGCGGCTACAGCCAGCGCGTGTCCGGCTAGCTGGGAATCGAAGGGGCCGATCTGGTTGCCAGCCTTGATGAGTTTGCCTCGGAGTTGGCCGGTCCGCCGGGCGGCTTCGTCGTCGTAGGGCAGCACTTCCAGACGTGCTAGTGCCGCGTCAGTCCGCAGCCGGGCAGACACTTGTTGCTCTGCCAGAGCTACTCCGGTCTCAAGTTCCATCAGTGTCACTGTGGAGACGCATAGCTCGTGGCGGTGCTCGTCTAAGTTATCGATGAGCGCCTTTGTCGCACGCCCACGAAGGATGGACACCAGGACGTTGGTGTCCAGCATGAAGCGGCCATTCATGGCTCACCAATCCCGGCTCTCGGCCTCACCCTGGTGTCGATCAGCTAGGAAGCTCTCGTCAGGCGGGAAAACTCCAAAGAAATGTCGCCAAGACCCGTCGTCATGGTCGTCCACAGGTGTCAGCACCCGAATGTCTCCGATGGTGGAGACGCTTACCTTTCGCACCGATGGCGGGAAGGCGACATCCTTGGGCAACCGAACGGCCTGGCTTTTGTTGTTCATGAATACCGTGGCGACAGCCATCTTCGCTCCAACCCTGTGACTGATGTATCTACTTTTAAGTATATACCAGTTGGAACGCCCGCACCCAGGCAATAAAACCGTCGCAGCACAGTGTCGTTCGTCAGAGCGTGTCCGCCGCTAGGTGATCCGACCACCATTGCAGGATCGCGTCGAAACGCTGGCGGCGGTGGATCGGGCGTCCGGAGCGGGATAGTTCGTGGGTCTCGCCGGGGAAGACCAGCAGCTCGGCGTTGACACCGGACAGCTTCAATTCGGTGTAATAGCGCAGGGCGTGGGCCAGCGGGCAGCGTAGATCGTCCTCGGAGTGCAGCACCAGGGTGGGTGTGGACACCTGCTTGGCCAGCAGCAACGGGGATTGGGCGTCCATCGTCGCCGGATCGTCGGTGTTGTAGGCATAGGCGAAGAACCAACCGATGTCGGAGGAGCCGATGAAGGAGCGCGGGTCCAGGTAGGCGCGTTCCACGATGGCGGCTTTGAAACGGTGGTCGTGGGCAATGATCCAGGCGGAGAGATAGCCGCCATAGGAGCCGCCCATGATGCCGAGCCGCTCAGCGTCCAATTCGGGGAAACGCGCCAGCGCGGCGTCGAGGAACGAAAGCACGTCTAGGGTGTCCCGGTCGCCAAAAGCGCCCTGGATTGCCCTGCCGAAAGCCTCGCCGTAGCCCGACGATCCGCGCGGATTGCACATCACCACCGCATATCCGGCGCCAACGTACATCTGCGCTTCGTCAAAGAAAGTCGGGCCGTAGGCGGCGAAGGGTCCGCCGTGGATGTTCAACAGGACCGGATGCGGCCCCGGACCGGACGGCTTCAGCACCCAGCCTTGAATCTGCGCCCCGTCTGGGCTGGTAGAGACCAATTCTTCGGGAGAGGTGATTTGGCAAACTTCGCGCAGTCCGGCGGCGAAGTCGGTGCGCAGCCGTGGATCGGCGCCCAGCAGGGCTACCTCGCCGGGCGCCTCGGGAGTGGACACATTGGCCCAAATCAGTCCTTTGCCAACGGCGATTCCCTGCACCGACGCCCCGCTGGGCACCGCGAGGCGCGACAATTCGCCAGCGCTGGAAATCTGCACCGGAACTCCCATCCCGCGCTCAAGCAATATGCCGAATAAGGTTCCCTGGGGATCGGCGCTAAGCGATTCAATGTCCGAATCCGTTGGGTCGCTGACCCGCACCACCTGGCCACCGACAGCCTTGACTCGGTAAACAGCCCCGTTGGACCCGACGAAATCCCGCCCGCCCGGGCCAAGGTCGCTGGCGGTGAAATAAATGGTGTCACCTGCGACTACTGGCGACGAGCAGTCAAGGGTGGTGAGCGGGCTGAGATCGGTGAGGTTTGCCGCATCGCCGCCGCCGAGCGGGATTCGGTAGAGGTCGTGGCGCAGATCGCCGTCATGCCCGTCATGCTGGGCAGACACCACGATGACGTCCTCGCCGCAGACCACCGGCTGGGCGTGGTCGAAATCGCCGCTGGTCAACTGCCTGGCTTCGGGCAACAGCGAATCGCGCGGAGCGGCTTTGGCCGCCCTCCCGATGGCTTTGACCGGCGGCTCGCCCGTAGGATC
This sequence comes from Propionibacteriaceae bacterium, assembly GCA_031268065.1. Taxonomy (GTDB): domain Bacteria; phylum Actinomycetota; class Actinomycetes; order Propionibacteriales; family Propionibacteriaceae; genus Propionicimonas. The sequence continues at coordinate 846 of JAIRXX010000179.1, read as the reverse complement.
GGGCAGTTCGACCACGAAGACGTGTACCCGCTGGTCAGCCAGGTAGCCGCGCCCGTTGTACTGGAAGGAGAGGGTGTCTATCTGGCGCGGGTCCTCAGCGGCCGCATCGACTCCGGGCAGGGTTCCGTAGCGGCCATCTTCGGGCTGTGCGGAAGTGAAAACGATACGGCTGGAGTCTGGGGTGAAGCAGAAGTCGCCAACTCCCATTTTCCGGTCGGTGATCACCATTGGCTCCCCGCCACCGGCTGGCATGATCGCCAATTGCGCCGCCTCGCCCTGGGCCGCGCGCAGGAACCCGATCAAAGACCCGTCGGGGGAAACCTTGGGCATGGTGTCGCGGAATCCCCTGGTCAGCCGTCTGGGATCGCCGAGCACGGGTATCCGCCAAAGCTGTCCGACATAGCTGTCGGCGGCGAAATCTGGGCGGGTGGCGGAAACCACCGCCCAGCCGTCGGGATGGATGCTGGGCTTGGAAACAGTGAAGATTCGGTCGAGCTGCGTTGGTATCACAGGGCAATGTTACTTGGGACTGGTGCCTATGTGAGTCTAAGCAGGGGATAGTTTTGGACTATGCCGCGCAATGTTTGGGTGCTGAGTGGAATATCACTCGCAGTGGCGATCGGGTTCGGAGTGGTCAGCCCAGTGCTGCCGATGTACGCCGCATCGTTCGGAGCCAACGAATTCGCCGCCGGAGCGGTAATCTCCGCTTTCGCGCTGCTGCGTTTCGCCACCGCGCCGCTGGTGGGCCGGATGGACGACAGGTGGGGGCTGCGGCGAGTGCTGATAGTCGGCCTGCTGATAGTCTCCGGCTCCTCGGCCGCCGCAGGCGCTGCCGCGGACTACCCG
>JAIRXX010000154.1 GCA_031268065.1 Propionibacteriaceae bacterium | reverse complement strand
TGCGCATTTCTCCGGGGTCTAGCCGGAGCATGACCTCCCCGAGCGCCACGACGTCATACGCGCATTCGGACGCTGGCCTGACTTCCACCGGCTTCATGGGCGGACCTCCTTGGCTTTGGCGACGGCTGCGCTGGCCAATTCGGTTATCTTGGCCCAATCTTTCGCCGCGATGAGTTCTTTGCCGACCATCCAGGTCCCGCCGACGGCCAAGATAGCTGGCTGCGACAGATAGTCGGCCAGATTGCTCAGGCTCACTCCGCCAGTGGGGATGAACTGCACCTGCGGGAAGGGGGCGCTCAACGCCTTTACCGCCTTGACGCCGCCCACCGTCTCGGCGGGGAAAAGCTTCAGCGTGGTCAACCCAGCGGCGAGTGCCTGCATAATCTCTGTTCCGGTGGCCACACCGGGATAGAGCGGCACTCCCAATTCGCTGGCCGCGCTGGCCACCTCGGGGAGGAAACCGGGGGAGACCAAGAATTGCGCTCCGGCATCCACCGCCTGCCGCGCCTGTGCCGCGTTAATAACGGTCCCCGCTCCGGCCACGGCCTCGGGTACCTCGCCCGCTATCCGCCGGATGGATTCTTGGGCGGCTGCGGTGCGGAAAGTGACTTCGATCAGCGGAAGCCCCCCGGCGGCGAGCGCCCTTGCCAGTGGAACGGCGTCTGCGGCGTCTTGCAGCATCACCACCGGGATTATCCGGGTCCGCGCTATCGCGTCTTTGTCGATCATCCGACACTTCCTTTACTGTCAGCGGATGCGGGCCGCGTTTTTGCGACCGTCTCCGATATGCCGTCTCGGCGGGCCATGCCTGGGGAATCGCCGGTTTGACCACGCTCCACCGGTGGAACGAATCGGGCGTTTTGCGCCTTGCGGCCTGCGCTGGACGCTAAGTCCCAGCGGCAACGTGGCGGATCGTTGAATCCCCAAGCCACGATCATACAACTTGTCCAACCCAAAGCTGCCGACCCCCATGCGGATAGACCGGTGTGGAACTGAGCTGTCAAGTTAGTTCGCCCCCAACCCGGCGACGTTTTGCCCTGGTTGCGCTTGATTGAGGCAGACGGCGGAAGGAACCCCGCGCCGGGTAGAGCGCCGCAGTGCGGGGCAAGTGTGTCGTTGGGCGCGGGTGTCGTCGGGCACAGGCGGAACCGGACTTGGCCTAAGCTAAGGGCGCTCGAAGGCGTCTGGCACCCCGTCTGCGTTGGCGTCGATGCGTTCGGCGGCTGCCACAGCTTTGTAGTGGCGGCTGCGCTGGCCCAGGATAACCGAGGCGATGCAGGCAGAGAGGATGGAGGCGGTGATGATCCCGACTTTGCCGATGTCGTCGTTGTGGGTGCCTTGGCCGAAGCTGAGTTCGCAGACCAGCAGGGCGACGGTGAAGCCCATGCCTCCGAGCACGGCGAGGCCGAAGACGTCGATCCAGCGAATTTTCGGATCTAGATTGGCATGTTCCAGCCGGGTCACCAGCCAGGTGGTGGTGAAAATGCCGATGGTTTTCCCCAGCGGCAGGCCGATGATTATGCCCAGGCCGATGGGGGAGAGGATGGTGGCTACGAAGCCGTCCCAGCCGCCCAGGGCGACGCCGGCGGAGAAGAAGGCGAAGACCGGGGCCGCCACCGCCGTCGAGATCGGGCGCACCCTCTCTTCCATAGACTGCGCCAGACCCGAACCGTGGCCGTTGGCCCCTACCGGCACCAGGAAGCCGAGGATTACCCCGGAGATGGTGGCGTGGATGCCGGAATTGAAGAACAACGCCCAGGTGGTCACCGCGAGGAGCGACAAGATGGCGGTGCTGATGAGCTTGTGCGCCCGGATGAAGCGGCGTCCGAACTGGGTCAGCGCCAGGAAGCAGAGCATCGGGATGAGCGAGAAGGCGAGGAATTCCAGCCTAAGCTCGGTGGCATAGGCGATGGCGATTATGGCTATCCCGATCAGGTCGTCGGCAACGGCTAGGGTGAGCAGGAAAGTGCGCATCGCGGCGGGCAGATGGCTGCCGATCACCGCCAGCACCCCGACGGCGAAAGCGATGTCGGTGGCCACCGGCACCGCCCATCCGCGCATGGCCTCCGCATTTCCCCAAGTGATTATCAGGTAGATGATCGCCGGACCGGCGACGCCGCCGAAAGCCGCTGCGATGGGGACGATTGCCGTTTTCGGGTCGGAAAGGTCACCGGCCACGAATTCGCGCTTCAATTCCAGGCCCACCAGGAAGAAGAAGATCGCCAACAATCCGTCCGCCGCCCAATGCCCCAGGCTCATATGCAGGTCGATGCCCAGAAAAACTGGCCCAAATTCCAGGTCGCGCAGCCCCAGATACGCCTGGGGCGCCACATTGGCGAAGACCATCGCCAACGCCGCGGCCAGCAACAGCAACGCGCCCGATGTCGTTTCCTGTTGGAGGATCCCGCGCACCCGGCGATATTCGCCGTAGCTCCCAGTGGCGAGAACTTTCCGCTCTCCGCTCACCAGATTCTCACCCGCTGGGATCGCGGCAGCCAGGCAGCGTCGGATTCGACCACGGCGAAGGCTTCATAGAAGGCGTCGAGATTGCGCACAACTTGGTTGCAGCGGAATTCTTCGGGGGAGTGCGGATCGGTGGCGATTTGCTGGCGCAGCGCCTCGTCGCGCCGCTTGCCCTGCCAGCATCTTGCCCAGGAAAAGAAGAAACGCTGCTCTGGGGGATATTCTTCGCCGCCGTCGCGCTCGCCGCTTGGCGCCTCGGTGAGCCGCCAAGCTTTGTGGGCGATGCCCAAACCTCCCAAGTCGCCGATGTTCTCCCCGATGGTGAGTTCCCCGTTAACTTTCAAGCCCGGCAATTGCCGGGGTTCGAGTTCGCCGTACTGCCCGATCAACGCACGGGTGCGCTCCTCGAACGCCTCCCGATCCGCTGGGGTCCACCAGTCGCGCAGCCGCCCGTCCCCGTCACAGGTCGATCCCTGGTCGTCGAAGCCGTGGCCGATTTCATGGCCGATCACCGCGCCGATGCCGCCGTAGTTCTCGGCGTCGTCGGCGGCGAAGTCGAAGAACGGCGGTTGCAGGATCGCCGCCGGGAAGACAATTTCATTGCGCAACGGGTGGTAATAGGCGTTGACGGTCTGCGGAGTCATCAGCCATTCGTACTCGCGGATCGGGCCGGAGAGTTTGGAGATTTCATCGTCGAAGCCGAACGCGCCACCGCGCAAAACATTGCCGATCAGATCATCGGGGATGATCTGCAGCGCGGAATAGTCCATCCAGACGCTTGGATAGCCGATTTTCGGGGTGAATTTGTCCAGCTTGCGCAGCGCCTCAACACGGGTGTCGTCGGTCATCCACTCCAATTCGGAGATTGATTGCCGGTAGGCCCGGATGAGGTTTTCGACCAACTCGTCCATACGCCGCTTGGCGGCGGGCGGGAAGTGGCGCTCCACATAGAGTTTGCCGACGGCCTCCCCGAGCAGGCCCTCGACCAATTCGACGCCGCGCTTCCAACGGTCGCGGATTTGCGGGGTGCCCTGCAGCACAGTGCCGTAGAAGTCGAATCTGGCCTGGGCCAACTGCTGCGGCAGATACGGCGACAGCCTGGAAATAAGCCGCCACCTCGCCCAGGACTTCCAGTCTTCCAGCCGCGATTCGGTGATAAGTTCGCCCAATTCGGTGAAGAAAGACGGCTGGGCGACCACCACGCTGGCTTGCGGCGGAACTTTCGCCGCGCGGAGCACGATGCTCCAATCGATCCCCTCTGAGCACCATTGCCCTTCGCTCATCGGGTTGTACATCGCCCGCATGTCGCGGGTGCGCACCTTGTCCCAATGCCGCCGGGCCACCTGGGTCTCCAAGGCAAGGATGCCGGCGCCATCCCCGGCCAATTCGGCCAAGGTGAGGGCCTTTCCGATATAGCGCGAATATTGCTCGCGGATCGGAGCATGCTCCTCCAGCCGGTAATACTCCTCGTCGGGCAGGCCGATGCCGCCCTGACCGGCGAAGAGCACGTAGCGGGTCGGGTCGCCGGGGTCAGAATCGACTTCCAATTGCAGCGGGGCGCCGATCCCAGCGCGGATGCGGCGTCCGAAATACTGCAACAATTCGGTCACATCCGAGATCGCGTCTATTTCGGCCAGCAGCGGGCGCAACGGCTCCAAGCCAAGGGCTTCGACGCGCTCGGCGTCCATGAACGACTCGTAGAGCTGTTCAACCTTCGCCGCTTCGCTTCCCGGCTGGGAATCGCTCAAACTGGTGACGATATCCCGGATCGCCTCCTCGGCCGCATCGCGCAATTGGATGAAAGCGCCGGTGGCCGACCTGTCGGCGGGAATCTCAGCGGTGGCCAGCCACCGCCCGTTCACATGGCGGAACAAATCATCGGCAGGGCGCACCCCAGGGTCTAAATCAAACGCAGTCACCCGCTA
>JAIRXX010000153.1 GCA_031268065.1 Propionibacteriaceae bacterium | reverse complement strand
CTTCCCGTCCAGCCCAGAGACCTCCGTCCCTTTTCAATGTCGACCAGCGTCTTCTTGGAGATGCCAAGGATGTGCGACATGGTGTCCTGGGTCAAGCCGTACTCGACGCGGACCAGCTTCACTTTGTCATCGCAGCTGGCGATGAACGACTCTCGGTTCATTGACATCGGCAAATTCTTCCCTTTAGGTGTAATATTACACCATAAGGGTAAGTTTTCAACACCTGGAACCAGCAAAATGTTGAGTGGCGGCACTCCAAGCCACTCGCCACAGCACTGAGATGTTTAGCTGCGGCAAACGCGAGACACCCGGACTTCTAAACTGAGCCAAATCGAGAGGCACGCCATCCGGCCTTTGCGCCTAAACTGGGACAATGTCCGTGCCCGATTACACCCGCCCACCGCTAGACGTCCCGGTCTATTACGACTCGGCGGGAGCGGCCATACCCTACGGGCAGCGCTGGGATTTTGGGTCTGGCCCACCCGAAGACACGTATTCGGTCACTGCCCACCCCCAGCGTTTCGCGCCGCTGGTTGCGGTGGCGGAAGCGCTGATCCGCTATCTGGACCAAACCTATGCCGTAACGATCAGCGATGGGTTGGAGCATCTTTCCGCCTTCGAGCGGCCCAATGAATTGACTACGCGGGCCGTCCAGGTCACCCCGCTCCTAGAGACAGCCCTGCCGCTGACATTCGCCTTCACCAGCTTTCCCGGCGTGGTGTTGCGCAGCGGGTTCTTCAGCGAGGAGACCTTCCCATCCTGCGGCTGCGACGCCTGCGACGATGACCTTGCCGACTGCGCCGAAAAGTTGGAGAACGCCGCGCTGGGCGCCGCCACCGGCCTACTGCGCGAATCGGTGGAGAAGCGCCGGGGGCGAATGCGCGCCGAATTGGTTCCCTGGCGGCCAATGGGCACGGCGTCCCTGTCGGCGCTCAGCCAGCCGAGCGTTCTCGCGAAGCTGTCAGCGGGATTGCAGCGGCTCCGCGACAGCAGGCCACAACTGGTCCTTGAACCGGGCGGGGAGCACATCATTGTGGAGTGGCGGGATTCCGATGGCAGCCTTAGCGGCAGCAGCGGCCGGACCGCCCAAGAAGACGACCAAGCGGCGCTGCTGGCGTTTCACGAGTTCTACGCCAGCCACCCGGAAGGGCCGCAACCCTGGCCGACGCGCTGACCGGTCTTGCTCAACCGGCCAGCGCCATGTCCCAGAAGGCCAATTCGTGCTGGCTGGCAGTGCGGAAAATCTCGGTGAACTGCGCATCGCGCTCCGCTGAGATGCCCAGGGCCAGCCGATCCACAAAGGCGGCGGTGCTGTCGTAAATCGCTTTGTACTCCGCCCCGGCGTAGAAATCGATCCAGGCCCGGTAGTAGTTGCCCTCCAGCGTTCCGGCATCGGCGGCGGCCTGCTTGATCCGCAGCGCAATGTGGTAGTAGGACAGGGCGCACGGCGCGGCGGAGACGAAGCCAGCCTGCCAGTCCTGCTCCCAGGCCACCTTGAGCATGTAGTCCAAGTAGGCGCGGTTGGGAGGCTTGACCGCAGCCGCCAAGGCGTCGGCCTCGCTCATCCCGAAATCGCGCAGATAGGCGATGTGGGTCTGCGTCTCGTCGGAGATGACCGCCCGCATATCGCCGTAGAGGTAGCGCATCACCTCAATGTCGTCGGCCTTTGCGAACGCGATGGCGAAGACCTTGGTGTATTCCTTCAGATAGAGCGTGTCCTGGACGAGATAGTCGCGGAATTTCTGGCTGGGCAGGCTCCCGTCGGTCAGTTGGGCGACGAATGGATGGCCGTAATAGCGCTCCCAGATGCCAGCGGCCCGATCCATCAAAGTCTGCGAATAACTCATTTCTGTTCCTCCAATGCCCTGCGAAGCCCGCGAGTCGCGGCCTCAATGTCCACGGCGCCAAAAATGGCGGCGATCAGCGAAACGCCAGCCGCCCCGGCACGCAACACCGACGCGGCGTTCTCGCCGGTGATCCCGCCAATGCCCACCACCGGGATGCCAACGCTGCCAGCCACTTCGGCCAACGCCGCCAAACCGACGGCATCGCCCGCGTCTGGCTTGGAACCGGTGCGGAAGACCGGGCCTACTCCGATGTAGTCGGCGCCCGCCGCCTGGGCTTGCTCCGCCAACGCCGCGCTGCTGGCTGACACTCCGATGAAAACCTCCGGGCCGAGTATCCTCCGGGCCGGGGCCACGGGCAGGTCAGACTGCCCCAGATGCAGCCCTTCCGCGCCGATGGCCTGGGCCACATCCAACCGGTCGTTTACGACCAGGGGCACGCCGTGCGCGGCACACACGCGATGCACGGCCATCCCGACCTGGTAGAACTCTTGGGTGCAGGCTTCCTTCTCCCGCAGTTGGAGCATGGTCGCTCCCCCGGCTATGGCCTGTTCGACGGCGCTGGCCAGATCGCGTCCAGCCAGCACCCCGCGATCCGTGCAGGGGTAGAGCAGCAAGTCAGCAGGGTTGAACATCAACGCGGGCCATCTTTTGGAACAGTGCCGAGTCCACTTGGTAGATGGAATCGATCAGGGCGACCCGGAACGATCCCGGCAGCGCAGAAGCCTGGGCGGCGAGTTCTCCGGCGATCCCCATCGCCGCGATGCCAGCCACCGCAGCCAGCAGCGGATCAGGTTCCACCGCCGTCGCAGCCGCCACCAGCGCCCCGGCCATGCAGCCGGTGCCGCTCACCGCGGTGAGTAGTTTGTGGCCGTTGTGGATGCGCGCCAGCCGCAGGCCATCGGTCACCACGTCAACCTTGCCGGTGGCGGCGATGACACAGCCCAGCCTTCGCGCGGATTCGACGGCAGCCGCTTCCAGACCGGCCAACTCTCCCGCCGCGTCGACCCCGCGTGTCGCCCCGGCAACTCCGGCAAGGGAAAGGATTTCGCCGCCGTTTCCCTTGATGATCGATGGTTTCGCAATCTTGAGCAGATGGTTCAGCGCCCGTTCTTTGTGCGGGACGGCGCCCAGCGCCACTGGGTCCACCACCACCGGGGTACCCACGCTGGCCGCGCCCAATATCGCCTCGGTCCCAGCTGCTTCCTGCTCGGGGGTCAGCGTGCCCAGATTCAAGTAGACGGCACTGGCAAGCAGCGCGAAATCGTAAGCCTCGTCAAAGGTCTCCACCATTGCCGGGGCCGCGCCGAAAGACAGCAGGACATTGGCGACGTCGTTTACCGTCACATAGTTGGTGATCGTGTGGACCAACGGGCGCTGTTGCCGCACTTTGCCAACCACGCCCGCCACTGCCGCTAGTTCCATTTAACGCCTCCCGTCCCGCCTGATCTTAACGTGTCAGCTGCCCAGCGGATTGCACCGGCCCCCGCTCGGGACAACCCATTGGGGATACCTCCGGCGAGCATGCTCCGGGCAGCCATCGTTATTCGGCCACTTCCATGCCAGCTTGGCGATACAGCGCCGCCAAATGGCCGACCGGCCCGGCCCCATGACCCAGGTCGTAGGAATCCAAGATGGCTTGGGTGATGTACGCCTTGCTGACAGCGACTGCCTGTGGCACGGAGTCTCCCAGCCCGAGCCGGGAGGCGATGGCGGCTGACAGCGTGCAGCCCGTGCCGTGGGTGTTCTTGGTGGCAATCCGCTTGGCGGGGAAGCGCAGGAATTCCCCGTCGCAGTAGAGCAGGTCCTCGGCGTCGGCGCCGAAGCGATGCCCGCCTTTGATCAGCACGCTCTTGCTGCCCAGCTCGACAATCCTCCGGGCGGCATCCTCGATTTCGGCTCTGGTGGTGATCTGGTGGCCAGCCAAAATCTCCGCCTCTGGAATGTTTGGCGTGGCCACATCGGCGATGCCGACCAATTCCCGAACCGCCGCCACCGCGTCCTCCCGCAGCAGCGCGAATCCGCTCTTGGAGACCATCACCGGGTCAATCACGATATTCGGGGCTTTGAATTCGGTGAGACCGGCTTTGATCGCCCGGATGATATCCGCGCTGGAGACCATGCCGACTTTAACCGCGTCCACACCGATGTCAGAGAAAACCGCCTCGATCTGCCCGGCCACCATGTCGGCGGAAATCTCTTGTACTCCATAGACAGCCTGGGTGTTCTGCGCAGTCACCGCCGTTATGACGCTCATTCCATAGACGCCCAGCGCGCACATCGTCTTCAAGTCCGCCTGGATGCCCGCACCGCCCGAGGGGTCGGAACCGGCAATGGTAAGAATATTCCTCATGCTTTTGGATCACTCCTCTCCGCTGAGCCAAGATAGCCGCCCGCACCGGCCAGACACAAGACACCGCGCCCATGCCCACGCCCGAAACCACCTTGGCCGCCCGCCTCGGCAGCATCCGGGCCGACATCTCATCGCGGCACCATCCGGGCCGGTTCTTTTCCATAGCCGGGGTTCACTGGCCAGCCGCCCGCCTTTCAGCGGTGAACTGGGGGTAAATCTCGTGATCAGTTGTTCGCAACGCGAACTGATGTTCGCATTTAGACTATTTCCATGCAGAACTTGCCGATAGCAGTGGTGACGGGAGCCGGGGGCGGCGTCGGGCAGGAAACTGTTCGGGTCTTGGCCACCGATCACCAGGTGATCGCGCTGGCCCGTGCCACTGATTCGCTCAGCGCCCTCGCAGCGATTCCAAACGTTGCAGCCGTCCATTTAGATCTGCTCGACCCGTCCGAGATAGCAGCGGTCGGCGCGACGCTGGTGGCCGGGCATCCCAAGATCAAAGTGCTGGCCCATACAGCTGGACTGACTTCCCCAGCGACTCTCTCCGGGGCTGACGCTGAAGTCTGGCGGCAAGTGATGGGCACAAATGCCATCGGCCCAGCGCTACTCACCAGGGCGCTGCTGCCAGCGTTGCGCGCTGCCGGGGCAGACGTCGTCTTCATCAATTCCGGGGCGGGGAAACGCGCATTGGCCCGCAATATCACCTACAACTCAGCGAAGCACGCGCTCACCGGCTTCACCAACAGTTTGCGGCTGGCTGAGCCTGGGCTGCGGGTGGTATCGATCTTCCCTGGCCAGATCGATACCCAAATGCTGCGCAGTTCCTACGCCGCGCTCCAACTCAAATACGACCCGTCGGCCTACATCCGGCCTGCCTCGGTGGCGGCGGCTATCCGATGGGTGGTCGATTCCGGCGCGGACGTTCAAATCACCAATATCGACCTGCGCCCACGCCGGGAGACTGCGGCGGCGTTCAATGTCTAGTGCCGCCCGCCTCGGCGGTACCCGGCTGGCCGAGGATGCACTGCGCAGGGCTGGCCGCAAACCGGGCGAAACGCAGCCAGCCCGCACAACTTGCGAAGTGGGAGAAGTTGCAAAGTCGGCCAATAAACGGTCACCGGGTTGCAGTAGGGTAGGCAACTAGTGAGAAGATGGCAACGCCCGAATACCCCGGGTTCAAATTTGGCCGACCACTAAGGAGTGAGTATGGCGGTAATTATCGGAATCCCGGCTTGTGCTGACCCAGCCGAACGCCGGACACCGATCGTCCCTGATGTTGTGAAGAAACTGCGTGCCGCCGGTGCGGAAGTCGTTGTTGAGAAGGGCGCCACCACTGGCGCGTACCTAGATGAAACCTCGCTTGGGGAGGTTTCCTGGGCAGATTCGACAGATGAAGTCCTGGCAGCCGCAGACGTGCTTTGGGTGGTTGGTCCACCCAGCGACGATGCGCTTGGCAAAGTGAGTGCGGGAACCGTGATAATGGGCCTGCTCTCGCCGTATTCCAGCGTGGACCGGATAAAGCTGCTAAACGAGCGCGAGATAACCGCTTTCGCGATGGAATTGCTCCCCCGCATCTCCCGTGCTCAGTCGATGGACATCTTGAGTTCGCAAGGCGCGGCGTCTGGATATCAGACGGTGTTGATCGCGGCCTCAAGAGCACCGAAATTCTTCCCGATGCTCACCTACGCGGCAGGTTCGATCCGGCCTTCCAGGGTGCTCGTAATCGGCGCTGGGGTGGCCGGATTGCAGGCCATCGCCACGGCGAAACGGCTCGGCGCGATCGTAGACGCCTACGACGTCCGCCCGGAGACCAAAGAGCAGATCGAATCCCTGGGCGCCAAATTTGTTGACACCGGCGTCTCCGCTGGCGGTTCTGGCGGCTACGCCCGCGAGTTGACCGAAGAAGAGAAGGCGCAACAGGCCGAAAAACTCGCCAAGGCAGTCGCGGCCAGCGACGTGCTGATCACCACCGCTGGCGTGCCCGGCAAGAAGGCCCCAGTCATCATCAACGAGGCTATGGTCGCCGGGATGAAGCCAGGAGCCATCGTCGTGGACATGCTCGCTGAGAACGGCGGGAATGTCGCCGGTACGGTCGCTGGCAAGGAAGTCAGAGTTGGCCCCGCCCACATCATCGGCCCGGTGAACCTGCCGTCTCGAATGCCAGTCCACACCTCGGAGATGTACGCCAAGAACCTGCTCAACTTCATCAATCCGATGTTGAGCGAGGGGCTGCTCAATCTCGACTGGGAGGATGAAGTCATCTCCGGCGCCTGCCTGACGCACGGCGGCGAAGTCAAACACCCAATGGTCAAGCAAGTATTAGGGCTGTAAGGCGGACTCTGACATGGAATACATTTACATCTTCGTCCTCGCGGCCTTCGTGGGCTACGAGGTAATCTCCCGGGTGCCGGTCATCCTGCATACCCCGTTGATGTCCGGCTCCAACTTCGTCCACGGCGTGGTGTTGGTCGGCTCGATGTTCGCGCTGTCCTACGCCGACAAGTGGTACGAGTATCTGCTCGGCTTCCTGGCGGTGCTGCTCGGCGCGGCCAACGCCGCTGGCGGCTATGTGGTGACTGACCGGATGCTCGGCATGTTCACCACCAAGAAGAAGCCAGTCGAGACCGGAAAGGAGGCCTGAGATGGCGACCCCAATCTTGTGGTTCGTGGTGCAGGCCGCCTACGTAGCCGTAGCCATCCTCTTCAT
>JAIRXX010000145.1 GCA_031268065.1 Propionibacteriaceae bacterium | reverse complement strand
CCGCAGCGCAGTTGGTTCTCCGGGCGGTAAACGCCGCCGCCGACCGCATTGACGCCACCGTTGACGAGCTGGGCAGGCTGGATGCCGTCGCCGGTGACGGGGATCACGGGATAGGCATGCAGCGCGGCTCTTCCGCCGCCCGCAAAGCTGCCGCCGCCGCTGTCGCAGATGGCGCCGGGATTGGGACTACGTTGACCGATGCGGCCGATGCCTGGGCCGACAAGGCTGGCGGCACCTCGGGCGCGTTGTGGGGGTTGATCTTGCGCAGCATGGGTACCGCTTTCGGAGACGAGTTGGTCCCAGATGCGGCAGCTGTGGCTGGGGGCGTTGCCGCCGCCCGCGATGCGGTCGTTGGCTTCGGCAAGGCCCAAGTGGGCGACAAGACTATGGTCGATACCCTGGTGCCCTTCGCTGACGCCCTGTTGCGGGAAGCCGCCCAGGGTGCCGCGCTGGTGGCGGCCTGGCAGTCGGCGGCAGCGGTGGCCAGCCAAGCCGCGCAGGCTACGGCTGAACTGCTGCCGCGAATCGGACGTGCCCGCCCACATGCGGAGAAGTCGTTGGGTACTCCCGATCCGGGAGCCATTTCGATGGCTTCGATCATCGAAGCTGTCGGCGGAGTTCTCGCTGAATGAGCCGACGAATGAATACCGCAGACCAATCGCCAGCGCGTTTCCTCGGGGTCAGTCTGAAAATGTACTTCGACTACGAGCAGACTTTGGCGTGGGCGGCGCAAATAGCGGCAGTAGTGGCGGCTGACCGCGACAAGCTCCGCGATGTCGAATTGGTGATTTTTCCCACTTTCCCCTCACTGGCGGCGGTTGCGAAAATATTCGCCAACACCCCGGTGGCGCTGGGGGCGCAGAATCTCTCCGACCATGAGCAGGGTGCTTACACCGGCGAGGTTTCAGCGCCGACCCTGGCCCAAGTCGGCTGCAGCTATGTCGAAATAGGACATGCCGAACGGCGGCTGCTCTTCGGCGAGGGGGACGCCGAGATTCAAGGCAAGCTCACCGCCGCTTTCCGCAACCGGCTCACCCCGCTGCTCTGCGTGGGAGAACCGACCCAGGGTTCCAACGTCGCGGCTGGGGAATATTGCCTGCGGCAATTGGCGAATACCTTGGGGCGGATCGGGGAGGAATACCGAGGGCAGCCGGTGGTGGTTGCCTATGAGCCGATTTGGGCCATCGGGGCGCAATCTCCGGCCACAGTCGAACACATTGCCACCGTTTGCCAGGTGGTCAAACAATGGCTGGCGCAGAACCGCCCGCTCGCCAAATCTTGCGTCGTCTACGGGGGGAGCGCCGGTTCTGGCCTGTTGGCCCAACTCGGGACGCGGGTGGATGGCCTTTTCCTCGGCAGGTTTGCGCACGATTCCCAAGCCTTCGCGGAAATTCTCGCTGAGGCGATACGCCAGCCTTTCGGAAACGGTTAGCGGGCAGGGGATCAACGTGGGGATCGCCGCCGTATGAGAACAAAATCACTACAAATAGGAGTTTAAATGAGTCAATCAGTGCCACAGACCATGCGCGCGAGTGTGCTTTACGGCGCCAACCAGCTGGAATTGGAGACCAGGCCGGTACCCAAGCCAGCGTCGGATGAAGTATTGGTCAAGGTTAAGAGCGTTGGAGTTTGCGGCTCCGACGTGCATTTTTACAAAGAAGGCCGACTGGGTGATTGGATCGTGGAGGAGCCGCTGGTGCTCGGGCACGAATCCGGGGGCGAGATCGTCGCGGTCGGGGCCGATGTCGATCCGGCCCGTGTTGGGGAGCGGGTCAGCATTGAGCCGCAGCATCCCTCGACCACCTCCGTCGAGACGCTGCGCGGCGAGTACAACCTCGACCCGCAGATGCAGTTCTACGCCGTGCCGGGCACCGATGGCGCCTTCCAAGAGTATGTGACCATCCAGTCGCATTTCGCGTTCAAGATTTCCGACAAGGTGAGTGACGACGCCGCAGGGCTGATGGAGCCGCTGTCGGTGGCCATCGCCACTGCCCGCAAGGGGCATTTCAGCGTCGGTGACCGGGTGCTCATCACCGGGGGCGGGCCAATCGGGCTGCTCTGCGCCCAAATCGCCCGCGCCTATGGTGCCCGCGAGGTCATCATCACCGATGTGTCCGCGCAGCGCCGGGAGAACGCCCTGAATTTCGGCGCGACTTCCGTGATCGATCCGATAGCCGAGGACGTGTCCAAGCTCAAGCTGGGAGTGGACGCCTACGTAGACGCCTCGGGGGCTTCCTCTGCTGTGGTCAGCGGTCTGTACAACGTTCGTCCCGGCGGCTATGCGGTGATAGTCGGCATGGGTGACACCCAAGTCTCCATCCCGGTCCCGGTGGTGCAGAACAACGAAATCTGGTTGACCGGCATCTTCCGCTACAACAACACCTGGCCGACAGCCATCAGCCTGGTAGAGCGCGGCATAGTTGACCTAGACGGTCTGGTGACCAACCACTACGGCCTAGCCCAAGTAGGAGAAGCGCTGAGTTCCACCACCAGCCCCGGCGTAATCAAGTCAGTGGTAAACCCCTACCGCTGACGCCGCTTGCCTTTCCGCCATAGATGCTTGGGAGCGGGCCAACCTTGGAATAGAGAAATGTCTTGTAGTTGAGATGGATTAGGCGATCATAACACTCTATATGTTATGATCGTCCTATCTATTTCAACAAGAGGTGATGGGCGATGGCGATCAAGGAGTACCTTGACACCCATGAGGTGTTCAATATTGGTGACTTTGAACGTGCGTTCCCAGGTAGCCAGTCGGACAGGAATCTGCTCTCGCGGGCGGTGGGGCGCGGCGCGGTGGCGCGTCCACGCCGTGGATTGTATGTGTCCAAATCCGGGCGGTTCACCCACAGTGTCGCCGACCCTCTTGAAGTTGCCGCCGCCATGACTGATGACGCCGCATTCTGTTACCTGACCGCTCTGCAACTCTACGGCGTGGCGCACGATGTGACCTATCGGACCCATTTCTACACGCGCTATGAAGTGGCAGGTTTTTCCTACGCCGGTCAGGTCTATAAACCGCACCAGCTCCGGAATCGGAGCGTCGATACGCAAAAGCTGTTCACCGGATCGGGCAAGGCATACTGGGTGACAACCAGAGAACAGACCTTGATCGACTGTTTGGCGCGCCCCTCGCTAGCAGGCGGGCCTGAGCACCTGTTGAGGGCTGTCGGAGCGTTCGCCTACCTGGATATCGACAAGGTTCATGAGCTCGCGTCTGCTGTCAATCGGAGCACGCAGGCGAGACTCTGCTGGCTCCTGGAGGTTAAAAGCGAGGCTTGGGGCGTGACGGATACGTCATTGACAGAGCTTAGTCGCTTACTGGGGAGCGGCCCGTACTATTTCTGGTCGTCAAAGCCGCCCAAGGACGCGCACTGGGTGAATCGTTGGCGGCTATACCTGCCCTATACGGAACAGGAGATGACTTCATGGTTGAGCCCGTGACCCAACTTGACTTTGCCGCATTCCAGCCACGAGTCGCTGAAAAGGTGGTAAAACTTTTGCTGATACTGGACCGGATTGGCAGGCATCCGCTGTTAAAGCCGAGATTGTGCCTTCACGGCGGCACAGCGCTGAACTTGTTTGTGCTTGGTGCGCCGCGCCTGTCCGTGGATATAGATCTCAACTACATCGGCAGCACCGACCGTGACGTGATGATCGCGGAACGGCCCGCCGTTGAGAAATCAGTCATAGCTGTGGCAGGTGAACTCGGGTTCGCTCTAACGGTGGGTGCCGCCCAGCACGCTGGTCGCAGCTTTCGACTGCAATACCAAGGACAGCACGGTCATGATCAGGTGAAGATCGATCTCGACTATCTCAACCGTTCGCCTTTGTTGCTGCCTGTGACAAAGGCGGTGTCGATCTCCGCTGGGGCAGAGGTCAGCTTCCTCCTAAACTCGGACATCGAACTCTTCGCAGGCAAAACCAAGGCTCTGCTCGAAAGAGTTGCAGTACGCGACTTGTACGACGTGGGCAAAATCGCCTCACTCTACCCAGAGATAGTGGCAACTGGGGACGAAGTGCTGCTACGCCGTATCATGCTTTACTACCTCTCTATTTCAGCCCCGTTCCCGCGCCCGTTCCAAGTGTCCGCTCGGTTTTCCGGTTGCGGGCGCGATGTCGCCACTGCTCTGTATCCGATGCTGGCGGTAAACGATAGGCCCAGTCTTAGCGATATGATTGCCGCCGCCGAGTCCTTTGTGGAGCAAATAGCGAAGCCGCAAGATGATGTAGAGACTGAGTATCTTGAGCGTGCTGCGCGGGCCGACTTCGCGCCGGAGTGCCTGTTTGTTGGCTATCCGGAAACCCTTGCGGCGGCGCGGGCTGATCCGGCTGCGGCATGGAAGATGCGCAACCTCGCCAAGTCCTGAGCCGAATATGAGGCGTTGAGTTCCACCACCAGCCCCGGCGTAATCAAGTCAGTGGTAAACCCTTACCGCTGACAAGGTTTTCCGTTCAGCGCTGACGAATCTGTTCGCCAGGGCTCAGTCTTGGTCTTGCTCGATTAGGTATTGGATTGTCCGGCGATATTCTTCATCTGGGCGCAGCACCGCCGAGGGGAAATTTGGGTGGTTGGGCGCGTCAGGGTGAAGCTGCGGCTCTACCGCCAGTCCGGCGTATTTGGTGTAGGGCCTGCCTTCGCGGCTGGTGGGGGAGCCGTCGAAGTTGGCGCCGTCGTAGAGCTGCACGCAGGGGGCGTCGCTGAGCAGCCGCAGCCTCAAACCGTCTGGGCCGGTCAGGATTAGGTGTTCGCGCAGCCCTTCGCCGTCCACTACGAAGTTGTGGTCGTAGCCCTCGCCTGCGGCTAGTCCCTGGGCGATCAAGTCCGCACGGGCTTCGCTGATCACCCGTGGCTGGCGGAAGTCAAGCGCGGTGTCGGTCACGTCAGCTATCTCCCCGGTGGGGATCAGATCGTCCCCCACTGCGGTATAGCCGCTGGCGTTGAGCTGGACCAAATGGTCGTTGGCATCGCCCACCCCGTCACCGTTCAGATTGAAGTAGGGATGGCAGGTCAGGTTCAGCACGGTCGGGGCGTCGGTCGTCGCCCGGTATTCGAGTTGCAGCCCCGAATCGAGCAGAGTGAAGATCGCCTGGGCCTCCAGTTGGCCGGGGAAACCCTGATCGCCGTCCGGGCTGACCAAGGCGAGTACGACTTGCCCGTCCGTCGCGGAAACCTCGTCCCAGCGGTGTTCGGAAAAGCCCGCCTTGCCCCCGTGCAAGGTGTTAGGCCCTTCATTTTGGTCGAGCTGGTAGCTGGTGCCGTCCAATTGGAAGCTGCCGCCGGCGATACGGTTGGCGTAGCGTCCGCAAGTGGCGCCCAGATATTGAGGCGAAGTTTGGGCGGGGTCGGGGCGGCTCAGTGTGATGTTGCGCCCGGCGACTTCAAAACGTTGGATAGACGCGCCGAAGCGGGCTATTTTGACAGCCAAAGCCCTGTTGCGCAGCCAGTATGTGTCCTGCATGGTGCAAGCTTGTCACGGCTATGGTCGAAATCGCTCCTTTTCCCGCTAGTTGAGCCAGCTATGTCGGGACGAAAGCGTCAGCCCAGCGGTGGCAAAGTCAAATTTTGCCTTAACTTATTACCGCAAAAGTTGTTGGAGTGATAGCAGTTGTTGTACGCAGTGGCTCAGGACTGCCAAGAAGGCGGGAATCAAAGTCGTCCAGCCCGCCTGAGCTTGACGATGTGAGGCTCACGTTGGTCCTGAACGCTTTGTTGTGTTTGGGATCGGGTGGGCGTCGCCTTGTCTGCTGAGTTGGCTTGGGACGAATTCGGCTTTCCCTTCATTCGTGGAGGCCTTGCCCCTGCGATGCTCAGAGAAGCCTCCCTCCACGCAAGGTGGGGGGGGGATTTTCCGCTAGTTGAGCCAACTGGGAGCAAGGTGTTGACCCTACTGTTGGTTGATGTCAAATGGGACTTGACTTGTTGTGTCAAGCGCTGTTGGACTAAAATCATGGTTGCTGAGCGAAAGACCCGAGACGTCCAACGCGAGCTTCGCAGT
>JAIRXX010000084.1 GCA_031268065.1 Propionibacteriaceae bacterium | reverse complement strand
ACCATGCCGCCGCCCATGATCAGCGATGTGGTGTTGTTGTTGGCCAGAGCCATGAAGACCATAACGCCCATCGACCCCATCATCGGGATCATGGTGGCCAGGATGTTCCCCGCGCCCTGCGCCTCAACCTGGTCGGGAGGGGGCTGCAAGGAAATCTCGCCGGTGGGCAACTCCGGGGCTTCCAGCTCTTCTCGTTCGGTAGCGGTCACCTGATCTCCCAGGAATGTCGGGGGCGCTGTTCGGAACCGATTCTAGCGTCCAGCCCGGACACCCGTCTCGGACGGCTGTGGAAAACTTCGGCGTTGACCGGTGCGGGTATGCGAAGGGGTATTGGACCGTGTCCCTAGTCAAATTGTCCGCGAAGCTGCGCGGCGGCGGGAGGTTCCCTGTGGCCGCTAGACTCTCAGCTAAGCTTTTTGGGATCTGGAGGTGGCACTGTGGCTCTGGCGATGGCTACCGCAACGGTGTCCTGGGGCGGAGAGCGCAACGACGTCGCGGTTCCGGCTGGGACGACTGTCGCCGGATTGCTCGCCATGCTGCAGATCGACACGTCTGCCGGACGCCTCCTGGTTACGCTCTCGGACGGCACCGCAGTGGACCCGGCTTCGGTGATAGGCGGTGACCTGCCCCTCGGAGTGCTGCTGGCCGTCGCCGACACCAAAGCCTCCCAGGAGGCGGCGCAGATCGCCAAGGCGCAAAGTTCCGGCCTGCGCCAGGCGGTCGCGGCAGTCGGCACCAGCATGTTCGCGGTGACGGCGGACGCCGTGCTCGCAGCGGGGCTATCCGGCGCCATCGCCCTCGACGGGCTGACCCGGTATGGGCTGGCCGCGCTGTCCCTGCTGACCGTGGCGAGCCTGGTTTTCTTCGCCCACTCGATCCTCCGTCCCTGGGGCGCGGTTACCCTGCCGCTGCTGGCCGGGGCGACGGCTTTGGCCTTTCTGGACCCGTCGAATCCCTACCTCTGGCGGATTTGCGCCCCGCTGGTGTGCTGTGCCGCGTTTTGCGTCGCGCTGGCGGCCTGGCTATGGCGCCGCCGGGGCGCGAATCTCGCGGCGATGCTGTTCTGGGCCGCGTTGGCGCTGCTCAGCTCGCTGGCGGCTGCGCTCGGCTGGGGGATAGCCGTCATGTCGCCGGTTCTGCTGGCGTTGGCGGCGCTGGCGGTCAACGTGGCCCCGGAGTACGTGTTGCGAATCCCCGACGCCCAGCTTGTGGACATGCCGCTGCTGACCACTTTCGCGCCGACTCTGCGGGTGCCAGCCGTCGAGCATCCGGCCCAGATCACCGATGCCAGGGTCCGGCGGACGTTGAACGACGCCCAAGACATCCTGGACGCCGTGATCATCGGCTCGGTGCTGCTGTCGGGGGCGATGGCGCCTTTCGTCGCCTTCGGGGCGGGCTTTTCCTCGCTGGAAGGCTGGGCCGGGATGGCGACACTGCTCTGCTCGCTGGCGTCTCTTTGCTTCGTCAATCCCACCACTTCCCACCTCGCGCGGATCGCCCCCCGCATCGGCGCGGCTGTCATCTGCGGAGCATCGGTCTGGCTGGTGTTGGGGAGCGGGCCGCTGGGCTTCGGAATTCTGGTCGGGCTGGCCGCCGTCTGTTTCCTGGCCTCCTGTGTGGAGGCCAATGAGAACGGCGCCGCACGGCTGGGAATGCTCTCTGACGCCCTGCGCGGCGCGGGGATGGTCCTCGTGCTCCCAGCCGGAGCACTGGCAGCGGGCTTCTTCGAAATCATCTGGAGGTCAACGTCGTGACCCAGTTGCCAGCTAAAACTCTTGCCCCGGCCTCCGCCCAGCTCCGCTTGGCCAGCTATCTGGCAGACCTGGCCGTGCTGGCTGGCCTGTCCGCGGTGAGCATGCTCTTCACCCGCTCCTGGATTTTGCCTGCCATCGTCGCAGTCGAGCTGTACGCGGTGCTCACCCTCTTCCGCGCCCGGACCGGGCGAAGCCCCGGCGCGTACCTGACGAAGACAGCCGCAGTGCAAGCCGGGACGGATCATGCTCCGGGGCTGAAGGCGCAACTGGTCCGCGCCGCGCTGTTTGGCCTGCTCCAATTGACAGTTGTCGGACCTTTGATTTCGCTGCTGGCCTCGAAGGAAGGCCAAGACTGGATGGACCGGCTGGCTGGCATCGTGGTCTGCGACCTGCGCGAGCGTCCCAGGCAGCCAGCTCAGCCGTTAGACGTCTATGGCCGCCTCGCGGCTGTCGCGCCCGGAGCAGTTCCGACTCTCCAACTGGCGCAGCAGCAGGCGTTCCCGGCTTCGCAGCCAGAGCAGCGGCAACCTGCATTCGTGATTCCGCAGGCATCCCAGCAGCAGGCGGCGTTCGCTGCCCCGCAACCTTTGCCGCCCCGGCAGCCGGGCTTTGAACAGGCGGGTCCAACACCGCCGCTGCCCGAACCGGTCAGCACGCAACCGCCCCAGGCCACCGCCGAGCCTGCCCAGGCAGACGCCGCCCAACCGGAGCCAGCTCACGAGTTGCCCGCGCCGTTGCAGCCGAAACGTTCGCTCTTTGAGCCAGCCACCGGTGCCGCAGTCCGACCCGAGACCGGCTCGCGTTTTGTCGTCGCGCCGCCCCCAGCCCCACTCGTGCCAGCTAATCCCCTGCCGGGTCCGCCGCCTGGCGCCGGGCAAGTCGGCCCAGTCGTCTGGATCACCTTCGACAGCGGGGAGAGCATCCCTGCTGACAAGGTGGCGGTGCTCGGGCGGGAGCCGAGCCTGCAACCCGGCTTGGGCGAAATCCCAATCAGAGTCACCGACCCCAGCGCATCCATCTCGCGCACCCACCTGCGCATCGGAGCGGATGGGAACGGAATCTGGGTGGAAGATTCTTTCTCAGCCAACGGCACCTATCTGATCGGCGAGGGCGGCAGGGAATTGCTGGAGCGCGGACGCCGCATCTACCTCCCCGCTGGCTCCCGGCTGGGCCTGGGGGAACGCACAGTACAGTTGACTTTGGCAGAAACGCGAGCAGGGCATGGCTACTAACACGACGCAGACGGCGATCATCCCGATCACGGTGTCCTTCTCCGGGCGGAAAATGGATTTCGCCGTGCCGTCGGCCATCCCGCTGGCGGAAATACTGCCTGGCGTCGTTGACGAATTCGGCAGGCTCACCGCGAATTACGTCTCCCAAGGTTTCCGGCTGATCACCCACAACGGCGTCAACCTCGACCAGGGCCTGTCCCTGGCTGAGCAACGGGTCAGGGCAGGCTCGCTGCTCACCCTCGAATTGGCGGGGACAGCCGCCAGCGACGACCGTTACGACGATCTGGTCGAGGCTGTCGGGAAAGCGGTCGAATCCACTAGGACGCAGTGGACGCGGGGCGACTCCGTTCAACTCTCGGCCTACTCGGCGGCCAGCCTGCTGGCCTTGGCCAGCGCGATGCTGTTCATGTCCGGCCTGCCTCCGCTCATCGTGGCGGTGGCAGGCTTCGTGGGCGCGGCTACTGTGGCTCTCGGCGCCGCCGTTGTGGCCCGCATCCCGGCGCCCGGTCCGGCTGTCTCATTGGTGATGGCTTGTTGCTGTCTAGCCGGGGTAGGCGGTTTTAACATCTTGCCCGGCCTCGCCGTCGAGCCGCGAATCATGCTTGCCGGGTTCGGGGTGCTGCTGGGGTCCGCCGCTGCCATAACGCTGCGCGGCGAGAGCCGCGTGTGTGCTTTCGCCCCGGCGCTGGTCGGGCTTTCGATGAGTGGCTACGGCTGCCTCGTCGGGCTAGTCCGGCTAGGTCCGGTCCAGGTCGCCACAGCCATCGTCACCCTTGTCACCGCGATAACCGTGCTGGCCGCCTGGGTCGGCTTGGCCCAGATTCCGGCCCGGATCGACGCGCTCTCGATTTCGTCGCAAGATCCGGTCCCAGGCGAGGCGCTGGCGGGCCAGGTCCGCAACGGCGGCGCTTTGATGGTTGCCCTGCGGGTGTCCGGAGGCCTGGTCACCGTGGTCTGCGCTCCGATCATCGCGGGTACTCCCCTCGGGGCTGTTTTCATGATCTGCGTCGGGCTGTCGCTGTTGCTGGGCACCCGCAGCCTGTACGGGCGTTATGAGGTGCTCGTGGGCTTGGTCTCGGGAATGCTGACGGTGGCGCTTGCCGGATTGACCGCCGCTATGGCCAATCCGGGTTTCATGCCTGCCGTCATTGGGGTGACCATCGGTGTCGCGGCGCTGGTGCTGGCCAACAATGTGATCTCGGTCAAGCTGCGGCCAGTGTTGAACCGGATGGCGGACACCGCCCAGGTGATCGCGCTGGTCGCTGTGTTGCCGCTGGCGGCGCTGGTCTGGGGAGTGGTCTGATGCCGTCCAACAAGGATGTCGTCGAGGCGCAGCGCTACAACCGCAGGCGGCTGGTGACCGCTTTCATGTCCGGCACCCCAGGCGGGCGCGAGCTTGAGCCGAGGGGTTTCGTCTACCCGCTGGTGATCGGGGTGGTGCTGACCGCCGTGATAGCGGTGGTCGGTGTGGTGATGGCCAAATTCGCGCCCACGCTTCCCGAAGGCTGGGAGGACAACAAGCTCAGTGTGGACACCGACACCGGGGCAAGGTATTTCACCATGAGGGGCACGCTCTACCCGGTGTCCAACATCACCTCGGCCCGGCTGATGAGCGAGCCGGGGGCGTTTCAGCCGGTCAGGGTCGGCTCGGCGGTGCTGGAGGGAAAACCGAGGGGCAGGGAGATCGGCATTCCGGGCGCCCCGGACGACATACCCCCGGTGGAGCAATTGCGGGGCGACACCTGGATATCCTGCGCCGGGGCCGATGAGCGCGACCAGACCTGGGTCGCCGCCAGCGCGGAGGGTTTGTCGGCCACCGGCATGGCTGTGGTCGCCAATGGGTCACAGCGCTATTTGATCGTTGGCGGCATGAAATACCAGATCAACGACGGCGACGTTTACCGGCGGCTTTTCCTCGACAGCCAGCACGCAGAGCACGAGGTGAGCGCCGCTTGGCTGAATCTGTTCGAGCACGGGTCGGACCTGAAGAAAATCCAACTTGCCGACGATGGCCGTCCGGTGGCCGGGTTCCCGAAACGGCTCGTCGGGCTGCACGTCGGTTCGCTGGTCCAGATCACGGACCAGATCAACAGCGCGGACCAGTTTTTTGTCGTGGTGGACGACCAGAAAATGTCCCGGCTCAGCGATTTTCAGGCCCAAGTGTTGGAATTGAACCTGGATTCTGCCGCAAAACCGGTGGAGGCGTCTTCCAACGAGATAGTGGTCGGCAGTATCGAGATTGACGAGAACCATCCCGCGCTGCCCAAAGACTGGCCGGCGCAATTGCCCGCCGAGGAGGTGGACTTGGCGAACATGCCTTGTGCCACGCTGTCGGTCAGCGATCAAGTCCCCACTGTGTCGCTGGCTGAATTGCCTCCAGGCCAAGTGGCGGAAAATACCCTCCCGGTGGCGGTGTCGGGCGGTTATGGCGCTTTGATCAGGGCATCGAGCGGGAGCATCGGCGCTGTGCGGCTGGTCACCGATTCCGGGCAGGCGTTCAGCCTTGGGGACGACCCGAGAGACACGCTTGGCCGGTTCGGCTATTCCGAGGCCGACGTTGTTGTCGTTCCGGGGGCATGGGTCTCGCTGGTCCCAGCGGCGGAGGTCGAATTGACGAATGCGGCGGCGCGGGCGGCGGCGGAGTCTTGAGAAGGTTCACGGCAGTCATCGGCGCACTGCTGATTCTCGGGGTCGGCGGCGGCGTCCCGGCCAGCGCGGATGAGCCGGAGGACACCTGCCTTGGCGAGTTGATCAACGAGCAGCCGCAAGCGCTGGAGCAGCTTGGGATAGCCGCCGCGAACAGGGTTTCCACCGGCAAGGACGCGCGTACCGGGAAAGGGGTTGTCGTCGCGGTCGTGGACTCTGGCGTGAGCGGGGACAATCCCCATTTCAAGGACGCGCTGGTCGCTGGGAAGGCTTTCGTCTCCGGGAGGGCGGACCGGGACGCCGCCATCTTGGGCACGGCGGTTGCCGGGTTGGTCGCGGCCCGCCCGGTCGAGGGGGAGTCCGGGGTGCGCGGGATAGCGCCGGACGCGCGGATCATGCCAGTCCGGGTCTATGAGTCCTTGGCGGACGACGCCCAGGCGCCTGATTCCGAGCTGGCCGCCGAAGGCATGGAATGGGCGCTCGACCACGGGGCACAGGTCATCGTCGTCCCGCAGGCTTTCCCGCTGGATACGCACAAGCGGCTGGAGCGGGCCGTGGAGCGGGCCAGGGGCAAGGCTTTGATCGTGGCCGCCGCCGGGAATGTCAGCCAGGAAGTTCCCGACGGCACGCTGACCTACCCGTCCGGCTATGCCCAGACCGGGAAGCCGAGCGGGGCCAGCAATCCTGTCATCTCGGTCACAGCCGTGGACGGGCAGGGCTATCACCAGGCGGGGGCGACCATCGCCAACCCGCATGTGGAATTGGCCGCCCCCGGCCAGAACGTGTTGACTGCTGTCGGCAAAGGTGACTGCGAAGTCCCCGCCAGCGAGCCGAGCACGGCGCTGGCGACCGGCTACGTTGCCGGTGCGGCGGCGCTTATTGCGGCTGCCTACCCCGACGAGAGCCCAATCGACTGGAAATACCGGCTGCTGGCCACGGCTTCGCGCAGCAGCGCCAGCCACAGCAACGCTCTGGGCTGGGGGATACTCGCCCCGTACGAGGCGCTGAATTTCGTCAACGACGGCGGGATGGCCGGACCTCCAAATCCCGTGCGCGAGTATGGCCAGCCACCCAGAATCGCCCCTGATCCGATTGAAATCCCCGAGCTAGAGCCGGATTACGATCCCGAAGTTTGGACAGCC
>JAIRXX010000350.1 GCA_031268065.1 Propionibacteriaceae bacterium | reverse complement strand
CTATGATGCCAAACAACGAGACTGCCCGCTCAGTCCGACAAGCGGCGCACGAGCGTTGCTGGCAGCAGTATCGCCGACGGAGGCTCCGCTTCGTCAATGGCGGCGAGCAGCAGCCGGACCATCTCATTGGCGATCCTGTCGAAAGGCTGATGCATCGTGGTCAAAGCAGGTTTCAAAGTGGCGGCCAGCCCGGTGTCGTCGAATCCAGTCACAGCGATATCCCCTGGGATCGAAACGTCTCGCTCATGGAGCAAGTCCATCGCACCGGCGGCCATCAGATCGGAGGCGGCGAAAACTGCGTCAATCGGAATATCACGGTCGAGCAGTTCCGCCATTGCCCGCGCCCCGCTCTGCCGGGAATAATCACCAAGGGCGACCAGGCGCGGATCGGCGCTCTCGCCCAGCACTGCCCGGTAACCCGCTAGCCTCTCCACGCCTCCGGACATGTCTTCTGGCCCGGCTATCATGGCGATGCGCTGGTAGCCAAGGCCGAGCAGATGGGTGGTCATGTCCGCGCCACCCTGATAGTCGTCTGCGGCCACATAGGGCATCCGCCCCTCCATGCCAAGGGGTTTGCCGCAACAGACAGCCGGGAGCCTGCGGTCAACAAGCATTCGCAGCAGCGGGTCACTGCGGTGGGGCGAGATCAGCAGCACTCCGTCAACGTGCCCGGCGTCTATATAGCGGGCGATGCGCCGACGCTCTTGCTGGGTGGAGGCAAGCATCAGCAGCAACGGAATGTCGTGCTCTGCCAGAACGCGTGTCGCCTCGCGCAGCAGCACGGCGAAATTCGGGTCGGAGAAGAGCAATTGCTGCGGCTCCGAGAGCAGGAATCCGACCGATCCAGAACGCCCGCTCGCCAGGGATCGCGCGGCTTGGTTGGCCTGATACCCGGTCAAAGAGATTGCCGCCCTGACCTTAGCCTCAGACTCCGGGCTTACCCAATGCCCACCGTTGATGACTCTCGACACGGTTCCACGGGAGACTCCAGCGGCGTCGGCCACGTCCCGAATGGTGGGGCGGCGACGCTGGGTACCTCCCCTGCCTGCCATGACCCCAAGTCTAGGGGAATCCAGTCGGTCCTGGTGACGGTGACCCCATCCACGGCACACGCTGAATCAGCGTCCAGGAATGGCCAACGCTCCAGGAACACTGGGGCGTCCTGGCGCAAAGCGGCGCATTCCACCACGATCTCATCCGGGAAACCGTGGCGGCGCAGCCCAAGATAATGCGTTCCGTCGGCCCAAAAGTCATCGTCGGCCAGACGTCCCCCAATGAGTATCCGAATAGAGTCACCCCGATAGCTCAGCCGCAATCCGTAGTCATGCGCTGACGGGTCATAGCCCGAAATGCCCAACACGACGCGCCCCGCACCGTCATGCCGCGCCGTCACGGCCAGCTCAGAATCCGGCCTGGACACCAGGCATCTTCCGTCGATTATCGGATCGTCGCTCAACACCAGCCGTCCGTCCAGCAGATACGCCCGCAGAGCGTCGTCACGGCTGATCAGCAGCACGTCCGCACCCGGGGTGGCGTCGATGTCATCGCCGTAGAAGACAGTGGTCATCCCCATCCGGCACAGGGGCGTAGCTCTAGCGAATCGCACTGTCCCGCCCTGCACCGGCATGTTGAAGGGGTAGCATCCGTAAGCGTCGGCGGGTACCTCAAACGGGGGCAATTCCCTCCCGAGGGCACGGACGCGGACATCGGTGAACGACGGGCGGCCAGCAACCCGGTTGTAATTGTTGAAGAAGACAAATCCCCACTCGCCATTGTGCCGGACCGAGTGCCTCAGCCTAGTCGCATCGTCTGGCTCCAAGGGATTGTCCGGTGGAAATTCGGGCAACATGCGGCATAGCTCCGAGCCGAAATCGCGCAGGAACATCGAGAGCAGGCGAAGCTCCTGCCAGCTATCCGACAATTGCCCGTACGCGCCCAGCGGCGCCCGGAAATCATAGGATTTCACCGGAAGGTCATTCGGGTAGCCAGTCGCCGTGGACTCTTGGAGAGTGGACAGCCTGCCATCCGGGTTGATCCCCCCGTGATACATGTAATAGCCGAGCAGGTTCACCCCGCTGCCCAGCTTTGCCATGCTCATCGCCGCCACATCGGCGGCGTGAGCGACTGGGCGACGGCGGCGCGTGACTTGCAGCCCGCCCCCGAGTTCCGCCGTCAGATAGGGGAAACGCGTAGGGTCGAAAGTCAGCCCGGCGCCAAGACCCAGATCCGAGCCGATGTTATGGTCGTTCCGCTCCGGCGTAATGACGAAATTTCCTGATGGCTCGATGGCGGTGAGACGGGGATCCCAGGGCGAATCGGCGTATCCTCCCATAACCGGCAGGAGTCCCCCGGTCATAGCGCCTCCCCAGCCGGTGGCCGTCCAATAGGGCACTTCGAAACCGACGCTACCCGCGATGCCCGCCAGCCTGCGAATATGGACGTCCCCAGCCTCACCGGTCAATCCGCCGCAGTGCCCGTACTCGTTCTCTATCTGAATTCCGATGATCGGGCCGCCCTGGCTGTGGAACAGTCCGGCAACCTGCGCTGAGACCAGGCGGTAGAATCGCTCCACCTGGGCGAAGTAACGCTCGTCGTTCGTGCGGGGCTGGAAATCCTGGCTCAGCAGCCAGTCAGGAAAGCCACCGTTTCGGACCTCAGCATGTACCCACGGCCCGATCCGAAGCCACATCAGCATTCCCGCCCGGCCTACTTCTTCCACAAAGGCTCGCAGATCCCGATTCCCAGTGAAATCTACTTCGCCCTCAGCCTCTTCGTGATGTATCCAGATCACATAACTGGAGGCAATGTCGATGCCGCCCGCCCTCATCTTCGCCAACGACTCACGCCATTCGTTTCTCGGCAGCCGAGAGTAGTGGATTTCTCCCATCAAGGGGAACCAAGGCTCCCCATCGCGGGTGAGGTATTTTGTGGTGTATCCAAATTCCATATCATTCCTTCATTGCCCCGCTGGAGAGCGAAGCGATCAGTGATTTCTGAGTCAAAATGAAGAACACTACAAACGGGACAGCCACTATCAGTGAACCGGCGGCGAAATTAGTGAAATCATTATTCTTGTCGGTGACGAAGCTGAACAGTCCGAGCGCCAACGTCTGATTCTCCGGGCTGCGCAGCACCATCTTGGGGAAAATGAAGTCCATCCAGGGCGCCGCGAAGCTCGTCACCGCCAAGAATGTCAGAATCGGTCGAGAGACCGGCAGGATTATGGTTGAGAAGACTCGCAAGTTGCTCGCCCCGTCAATGCGTGCCGCCTCGTCCAAGGCGCGTGGAATATTGTCCATGTAGCTCTTGACCAGCCAGATCGTGAACGGCAAGTTTCCCGCCATGTACACCAGCACCAGCCCCCAGAGAGTGTCCAGAGCACCGAATCGGTAAAGCACCACATAGATGGCGATCATCCCCACGAAAGACGGGAATACTTCAAGGATCAGCATCGACATCAACATCTGGCGTTTGAAAGCGAATTGGAACCGGGAGAAAATATAAGCCCCTGTTGACGCCACCACAAGAGTGCCCGCCGAGGTGCAGACTGCGACTATCAAAGTGTTGAGGAACCACCTGGGGTAATTGGTCTGAGTTAACAGGTATTCAAAATGGGCGGCAGTGAAGCCGTCGGCAAACGGCACGATGGACAACCCCGCAATATTATTCCCCGGCGCGAAAGCGGCAGACATCATATGTAATATCGGCCAGACGACAGCAACCGTCACCATGATCAGAATCGCCAAGATCACCAAAGAATTTACTCGACGCAACCAGGAGCGACTCATCATAGCTCACCCTCCTTGAACGACTTGGTGCGGCGGAAGTTGAAGATGGCGAAAGGCGCGAGCACCACGAAGATCACCACGGCCAGCACTGAGGCATAGTTATATTTCATGAGGGTAATAGTGAGCTTATAAATCCAGCTCACCATGATGTCAGTCCCACCAGCGCCAGTGACGGTGGAGTCCTCCACCGTCGGATCACCCATCGTCAGGAAAAACACCGCGCCGAAGTTATTGATGTTATGCGCGAAAGAAATAATGATCAGCGGAGCCGTCTGGTAAAGCACCAATGGCAGCGTGATGTGCCGGAACCGCTGGAAACCAGTCGCCCCGTCCAGCCTCGCGGCCTCGGTCACATCGGGCGAGATGGCAGTCATGGCGCCGAAGGTCAGTAGCATGAAATAAGGGAAACCAGCCCACAGATTTATCATCACCACGGCGAATTTGGCCAGCCAGGGGTCGGAGAGCCAACCGATAGCCTGGTCGATCAGTCCGAAAGCCATCAGCGTCTGATTCACCTGCCCGAACGCGCCGTTGAGGAGATTGCGCCACACCAACATGCTCACTACCACTGGGATCGCATAGGGCAGGATGAATACAGCCCGGAAAAAGGGTTTGATCCGCAACTTGCTCTCTTGGAGCAAGACTGCCATCAACATGCCGCCGAAGTAGCAAGTCAACGTGGCCAACATCGCCCACACCACAGTCCAGACGAACACCCTGGTCAAAGCGCCCGCCCATTCAGCCTCACCGCTGAAGAGCCGTTCAAAGTTTTCCAGCCCTACCCAGTCAACCGTCTTGGCGGGAGGAATATGGTCCGGAGCGGAGTAGTTTGTGAACGCCACGCAGGCGGAGAAGATGAGCGGGACGATGACGAAGAACAGCACCAAGATAACGGCAGGGGCGAGTCCGACGACATGGAAAGCGCTATTGGCAAAAGCGCCAAATTGTTCGCGGACAGATAACTGTTTCCCGTCCAAAGCTTGTCTATGCTCGTCCGCCAGGGCGCTGCGCACCGAGATGTAGTACAAAACTGCGAAAAGCGCGATCATCGCCAGCGTCATCACGCCGTCTATGAGCATGAACATCGAATTGCCTCGCTGTTTAACGGGCAGTTCGAGCTGCGGTTCTCCCAGGGTCACCAATTGGCCCAGCTTCCCGATGCTGTCCGGCAGCAGCAAGAGGAAGATGATCTCGACGAATGCGAAGACCACGCCTTTGACGCGCTGCCTCAGCACGGTGAGATGAGCCAGGCCCATGAAAGCCAGCGCGAGCGGGAGTGCTTTCCCCTGCGCCCGGGCAATGGCAGGCCGTGTCATAGCGGGAGGCCTCCCCCGCAACGGACTGTCGGAACGTCTGCTAACGCTCCGACAGTCCGCACGAGCGCGTTATGGCTAGCTGGCGAGGATGGTCTTATTCGCCGCATCAAGTTCCTTCTGGATATCCGCGCCGTTCCAGACATTCGCCGAAGCGTTGTTCATCGCGTCCCAGAACGCCGACATTTGCGGGATGGAAGGCATCGGGAAAGCGTACTGAAGCTGTTCGATCAGCCCCTGTGCGGCAGCAGAATCGACGGCGACGTCGGCCACCGGCAGTGCGCCGGTAATGTCATAACGCAGCTTCTGCATTTCCGCAGTGGTGAGGAAAGCCGCGAATTCCGCTGCCTGCTCCGGATGCTCGGAATATGCCGAAGCGAACATTCCACGGGTTCCGGAGAAGGAAGCCGCTGGCTCGGTGTTACCAGTGAGCGCCGGTAGGGTAGCGACACCAAAATCTATGCCAGCATCTGTGAACGGCTTGATATTCCACGGCCCGGTGATGTGCATGGCGGCCTTGCCACCAGCGAACAGCGCGTCAACGGCATCGGTGCCCAGATCAGCGGCGGGGATTTCGAGGGCTTCACGCAGCTTCACGAATTGCTTCATCCCTTCCACCGAGGCGGGGGAATTGATGTTGGTGTTAGTGGTGTCAGTGCCGTCAGGCCCGAAGAGTCGGTTGTCATTGGAGGTGGTGAACAAGATCGTGTAGTAGCCGTTGCCGACATCCATGACGAAGCCATACTTGCCCTTGTTCTTAGCATTGAAGTCTTTGGCGAAGGTAATCACCTCGTCCCAAGTCTTCGGTGGGTCTTGGACCATCGCCTTGTTGTAGAACAGCGAGTAGGTCTCCGAAGACACCGGATAGCCATACATCGTTCCGTCATAGGTGAGCGCTTTGACGGCACTCTCCTGGACGCTCAGCCCGGCGGAGTTGGCGGTGGGCAAGATGTGCCCGCCGGACACCAGCTCGCCCAGCCGGTCATGGGGCGCCGCAAAGAGGTCAGGCCCTTTCCCGGCGGGGCCGTCGAGCGCGATTTGCGTCGAAGAGTCACCCAGCTCGACGTTGACGAATTTGATCGTCACGTTCGGGTGCGACTCGGTGTACTTCGCCCCCGCCTGCTTGATGAACTCGTCTGGCCCTTCTAACGACTCCCAGACGACCAATTCCACCGGCTCGGCCGGCTGGTCCGTGGGAGGTTGGGCTGATCCGTTTCCTGGGCTGCCACCACAGGCAGCCAGTGATAAGGCGAGCAGTATGCCTCCCGCCACCGTGATGAGTTTCTTCATTTGCTGTCGATGTCCTTTCGATGTTTTTCGTTGCCTAGCTGGTTCTGTTGTCGTTGTCGGATGAACGAACAGGCTGTGCGGCATCGTTCCTCATGCTCACCTCGCTGTGATCCGACCCTGCGCTGCCAGTTGCGCATCTAGACCATACCGCTACCTACCACCCCCGTGTCAACCAAGATACTGGGACCGCGCACAGTATAAATAACGGTTCCCCAAGGGCCATTTTCCCAGATATGCAACAAAAACCCTGGAGCGGTCACAGTCGAAGCCCAGTTCAATGCCGCCAAATGCCGCCCCTGAGGGGGCTTTCCTGCAAAGCATTCTCGCTCTGCTTGCGATAGCGGCAGATCCGTCAGCTGTGCAGCTGCAGACACCCGTGTCGTTTTGCTGAACGGCGCCCGGCAGTGTGGAAAGAGCACTTTGGCCGCCCAGGTCGCCGCCGCGTCTGACGCAGGTTGGCACACCCTCGACCGGGCGGAGACGCTTTAGTTCTCCACCTCGGCCATCTCTTGTTCTCAGGCTGTCTAGGGTGAGCGGGTTTGCATTATTGCTGTTTGTGTTGAGCCAGGTGTTGCCTGGTGTGCTAGTTTCGGGTTATGTTCGGTTATTCCCCTGAGGCCGAGGAGCGTTTGGCGCGGGTTGCCGCGCAAATTGACGAGGCTGAGCGCAAGGCGGAGCGTGCGGCCCAGTTGCGTGACGATATCGCTGGTTTGCAGGTCGAGTTTGCCTCTGCCGATGGCGCGGTACGGGTCCGGGTGGACTCGCTGGGACGCCTGGAACACTTGGAGTTGGGCGAGGGTGCGCGACAGCTGACGGCACAAGCCTTGTCAGCGCTGGTCATGGACACCGTCAACCAGGCCAGGGCCGAGGCTGGCCGACAGGTGATGGGGCAAGTCGAGGACGTCTTCGGCACCGGCTCTGATCTCGCCAACCAAATGCGCGACACCTACCTACCACCAGGACTCGGAGAAGACGATCCCGGCCCGGAGCCTGATCCCGGCCCGCGCGCCCCCGGCTTCATCAAGTGGACGTGACAAGGAG
>JAIRXX010000309.1 GCA_031268065.1 Propionibacteriaceae bacterium | reverse complement strand
GTTTCAGCGGTTCAAAGATCAAACGCCGCCGCTCAGACGCCAAAGCCCCGTCCCGGCTGGGCGCTGGCCTCACCCAAGTACCCCCGGCGCCGATAATCGACCCGGCCAAAGCGATTCTGAAAGACCCGGTGGTGCCGCAGAAGCGCCGCGTCTGCTCCAAGTGCCGCGCCCCGGTCGGCCAGTCCAGCGACGATGTGGAAAGCCGCACGGAGGGTTTCTGCCCACAGTGCCAGACGCCGTATTCATTCACGGTGAAGCTGCAGCCCGGTGATGTCGTTGCCGCCCAATACGAGGTGGTCGGGGTGCTGGCGCACGGCGGCATGGGCTGGATTTACCTGGCCCGCGACCTCAATGTGTCTGGACGCTGGGTGGTGCTCAAAGGGCTGCTCAACGCCGGTGACTCCGACGCTTTTGACGCGGCGGTCAGCGAGCAGCAATTCCTGGCCCGGGTCGGCGCCCATCCGCAGATCGTGGAAATCTACAACTTCGTCACCGCCGGCGACGCGAGCTACATCGTGATGGAATACGTCGACGGGCGCTCGTTGAAGCAGCTCCTCCAGCAGCGGATGGCCGAGAACAACCAGGTATACGATCCGCTGCCGCCCGACTGGGCGCTCTCGCTGCTGATCGACATCCTTCCGGCCCTGGGCTACCTGCACGACCTCGGCCTGCTCTACTGCGACTTCAAGCCCGACAACGTGATTCAGAGCGGGGATTCGCTCAAGCTGATCGACTTGGGCGGGGTGCGCCACGCCGACGACGAATCGGCCATCTTCGGGACAGTCGGCTACCAGGCCCCGGAGGTCGCCGCCGAAGGCGCGAGCATCGCCGCCGACATTTTCACCGTGGGACGCACGCTGATGGTGCTCTGCGCCGATGTGCCCGGCTACCAGACGAAATACGAATTCTCCCTCCCGCCAGCCCAGGAGATGCCCGCATTCGCCGCCCACGATTCGCTCTACCGCCTGCTGCAGCGCTGCTGCGCCGCCGAGCCGGACGACCGTTTCAGTTCCACCGAAGAATTGCGGCGGCAGATGCTCGGCGTTTTGCGCGAAGTGGTCTCCGCCAAGCGGGGCCAAGTGGCCACCACGGCGTCCGCTTCCCCCTATTTCCAACCGCCGAACGGGATCGGTGAAAAACCCAGCTGGGAGTATCTGCCCGAATTGCGCCTGGACGAGGACGACCCGATGGCGGGCTGGCTTTCCCAGATCACCTCGGTCAATCCGAAGAGCAGGCTCAAGGCGCTGCGGGGCGCCCCGCAGCCAACGCCGGAGGTGTTGCTGGCGCAGGCGAAGGCCGCGCTGGCCGACAACGACCTGCAAATGGCGCGGTCGTGCGTCGAAAAGATGCTGGACGACAATCCCTGGGAGTGGCGGGCGGTTTGGATGGCCGGACTGATTTCGTTGCGGGAGGGGAATTACGCCGACACCCAGGCGTCGTTCAACGCGGTCTACGGACAACTCCCCGGCGAGCTGGCGCCCAAACTGGCCTTGGCGCTGGCCTGCGAACTTGGAAACGAGCCGGAGCTGTCCGAAGGCCTCTACCAGGTCTGTTACACCTCAGACGCCTCGTATGCGACGGTGGCGGCTTTTGGGATCGCCCGGCTGAAAGCTGTGCGCCGCGACCTGAAGGGCATCTTGCAGGCGCTCAGCCTCGTCCCAACGGCATCGCGCGGCTACCCAGAGGCGCTGCGGATGCGGGCGCATTACCAGGTCATCTTGAACGAATTGCCGTCTGCCTGGGGTTCTGTGCTGCGGGAGGTCGCCCAATCCCCATTGGACGAGCGCTCCCGAGCGGCTTACCGGGCCAAACTGCTCCGCCAGGCGTTGGGCTTCCCCGCCGCGCCAAAGTTGAACGACAAGGCGGCCAGCTTCCGCGAGATTCGATCCGAATTGGAGCGAACTTTGCGCCAGCAGGCTAATTTGGCGGTGACGCCGGAAGAGAAAGCCTGGTACATCGATCAGGCCAACCAGCTACGACCTTGGAGCCTGACATGAGTAACCAATGGCCGCTCTTGGGCCAAGACCCCGACTCGCTGGGCAACACCGGCCTGCCCGTTCCCCAGCTGGTCGCGGCTGAAGACTTGGACCTCACTGTGGCGGGTCCGGCCTTAGACGCCGCGTCCCGGTTCGACACCGACACGGTGGCCGTGCGCAAGCTTTCCTCCACCGCCGCCAAATGTCCGGCCTGCGGCGGGTTGGTGGACAGCGACGGCTACTGCCAGACCTGCGGCGTGAAAGCCCCCAGCCTGCGCGACCACTTCGAGTTGACGCCGGGGCCGAATGTCGCCGGGGTCTGTGATCGGGGCATCTCCCACCCCCGCAACGAAGACGCGCTCGCCGCCTACGCCGACGACACCCGCGCCGTCTTGGTGATCTGCGACGGCGTTTCCACCAGTTCCGGCTCCGATGTGGCGGCGATGGTCGGCGCCGAGAAGGCCTGCCAATATCTCGCCACCGCGCCAGCGACCGTTCAATCTTTGCAAGAGGCGGTCAGGCTGGCCAACCAAGCGGTTATTGAATCGACCGACGCCGATTCCCCCAATGCCGCCGCGGCAACGCTGGCGGCGGCGCTGCTGGTCGGCGACCAGCTCACTTTCGCCAATGTGGGAGATTCGCGCATTTACTGGATCGGCAGTTCGGATGCCCGCCAACTCAGCACCGACGACTCGCTGGCCGCCGATATGATCGCCAAAGGTGTGGCCCGCAGCGTTGCCGAGTCCGCTGCCGGGGCGCACGCGATCACCTCATGGCTGGGGCCGGACTGCGCCGATCAAGCGCCTAATCTCGGACAGGCGGTGCTGGAGCCGGGCTGGTTGCTGATCTGCTCGGACGGGTTGTGGAATTACGCCTCAGAGGCGGAAGCGCTGGGTTCATTGGTGCGGATAGGTGAATCAACACTGGAATCGCCTCTAGACTTAGCTAGGCGCCTGGTCAACTGGGCCAATGGGCAAGGTGGCCATGACAACGTAAGCGTTGCGGTCGCTAAACTGGCGAACTGAGCATTAGCCAAGAAGAAGGAAGAGATGGCCGATTTCACCTCAGCGGTTTACCAGAACGAGTACCTGCCCGACGGCGGCACCGATGTGAGCGCCATCGTCAACATCGTCTGCTCCAATGCCGGGGTGGCGGGCCGGACCGGCGTCGGGGACGCGGGCGAAATCATCATCGTGGACACCTCGGGTTCAATGGGAATGGCCAATATGCAGGCCGCCAAGCAGGCCGCTATGGCTGCTTTGGACTTCGTGGTGGACGGAACTTTCTTTGCCGTCGTGGCTGGCAACCACAAGGCGTATCTGGCTTTTCCGCTGGTGCAGTCCGGCATGGGCATGTTGCGGATGTCCGAAACCACCCGCGAGGAGGCGAAGCGGGCTATCGCATACTTCCGCGCCGACGGCGGCACGGCTATGGGCACCTGGCTGAATCTGGCTAAATCGCTCTTCAGCTCTGTGCCCGGACTGGCCAACAAGCACGCTATATTGCTCACCGACGGGGAGAACCACAACGAGACCCAAACCCAGCTCAGCGCCGCCATCCAGAATTGCCTCGGCGCGTTCCAAGTGGATTGCCGGGGGGTCGGCGTGGATTGGAAGGTCGCTGAAATCCGGCAGATAGCCCAAGCCCTGCTGGGAACGGTGGACATCATTCCCAACCCGGCGAAGATGGGGGCGGTTTTCCAAGAATTGATGTCGAAATCGATGGCTCGCGGCGTTTCCAGCGCAGAATTGCGGGTGTGGATACCCCAGGGCGCCCAGGTCATGTTTGTGAAGCAGGTCTCCCCCACCGTGGAAGATTTGACCCGGCGCGGCACTCCGCTCAACCAATTGACGATGAGCTATCCGACCGGGGCTTGGGGAGACGAGGACCGCGACTACCACATCTCGGTGCGGCTTCCGGCTAAGTCGGTCGGCCAGGAGCAGCTGGCTGCCCGGGTGCAATTGGCGGTGGGCGCCGAATTGCTCACCCAGGGTTTGATCAAAGCCAAGTGGTCCGCCGACACCAACCTGACCGCGCAAATCAATCCCGAAGTGGCCCATTACACCGGGCAGGCGGAATTGGCCCAAGCGATCCAAGAGGGCTTGGCCGCGAAAGCCGAAGGGGACGACGCCACCGCCACCATCAAATTGGGCCGGGCGGTGCTGTTGGCCAATGAGACAGACAACATCGAGGCGACCATGAAATTGCGCAAAGTCGTTGACGTCGCCGACGCCGCCACCGGAAAAATACGCTTGCGGAAGTCGGTGGACAAAGCCGACGAGATGGCCCTGGACACAGCGTCCACCAAGACAACCAGGATTCGAGGCTGACATGGCTCTTTGCC
>JAIRXX010000295.1 GCA_031268065.1 Propionibacteriaceae bacterium | reverse complement strand
TCATGCACCGCGTCGCGGAAAGACTCGGCATCCTGCACCCCTGCGGGCACGGAACGCATCAGGCGGGAGGCGAGTTGCCGCACACCTGCGCCATGTCCTCTGGCCCCGACTCTCACAAGATCGATCACTGCTCGCTCAAGTCCATCCGATGCGTGGTAAATTTTGCTTGATCGCACCGCCATGCTTACCACTCTAGCTCATCTCCAGCGGACTGTCTGCCCCGCACGCCGGTAAAGCCGCGATAATTCTCGCTGGGACTTACCGTACTGCAAGAACGACGCCTGTGAAACAATACCGCGCCCAGGTGTCCTGGATTCCCGGTTTGCGTGAAGCGGGGTGCGTCAGGCTGACACCAGCCCGTCAGCCAGCCCCAGGCCGACCAATAACTACCAGAGATATCGGTTTGGCGAGGTTGATCTGATCTGCTCGGCAGTGCATTGTCGTCTCGCTGGGACGACTGTCACTGGACAGCTCCACCGAGACAAGAAGTTGGAGCCATCCTACAGATCATACTCAGGCAAGCCCAAGAACGCCTAGCTTGCTTGTTCCTGGAACCACCGGTGCCCTACCGCGATCTGTTTGATGCCCTCTGGGACATCGATTGGAGCCGGATTGCCATCCGGGCTGAAGGCGGCAATCTCTTCAGCCAGACTACGCGCCTCCTGGAAATTCTTCTCTGCTTTGGCGATTTCCACCAGATCAGCTTTCGGCCTGGAGTCGTAGGGCGCGGCGAGCGCGGCCCGCTCAGCTGACCATCTGGCCAGACCCAAGTCTCCAGCAATCATTGCGTGAGTTGTGACCAGATGCGCCACATCTACAATCGCGGCTGTGTACACCGCGTCAAGCCGGTCGCCAGTCACCAGCCAAGCGCCACCACCCAGGCGCATGTTCGAGTATGGCGCTCCCTCTACCAGCCTCAGCGCCTTCACAAGATCATGATGCCCCTCTTTTCCGCTTGCCTCCGCGCGGCGGCGCAGCTGCACGAACAGGTCGGCGTCAGTCAGTAGGCCATGCACCTTATATACTCCTTTCCCCTCCTCGTTCCGCGCGGCGGCTGGGAGGTAAGGCTTTCCTGTTGCGGGGTCCGCCCCAAGCCAGCCACGCAGATGTCCGACGTCACGCCTGATGTCAGAGTCGCGGGCCGCACCCATCGCGTCAACGATCTGCGCAACCATTAGTCCGCGCGGCCTGCTGGCCAGCAACGCCAACAGTTCGGTGAAATACCCTTTTCGTTTCAGTATCTCTGGCTTGGACGGCTCGCCAGTCGGGCCAACCACTACCTTCATCTCACCAAGCACTCGCAGTTTCGGGCGGGCACATCCAGGATTGGCCCAATCGGCCAAGTCCTGGTCCAAAGTGGCAGTTGTGGCCTTGATCCTGTCACGCACAGAGATCGGCAACATCGGCGCCAAAGCGTTCAGATCCTGGGGAGTGTTCGCTGTCCGGGCGAGGTACGTGTCGTCCTCGTCTGGGAGCAGCGACTCTGCCTCCAACCGATTCATCAAGTCTGAGCCGCGCACCAGCGCCAGATCAATCCTCACCTGGCCAGCGAGGTTGGTCATTTCATGCCAAGGCTGGTCAAGAGTGTCTTCTGCCGAAGGTATCTCGGCGTCAGTCTGGTCGGTTTCGTCTTCGTCTCTTCCCGCACGGACAAAAGCCGCCATAGCTTTTGCTTCATCTTCGGTGATCCCGTTAGCGACCAAACTTAGCCCGAGCGCAGCGACAGTTAACCGTCCGGCAGAGCTGATATGGAACTCGGCCCTGACCGCCGCGCCCCCGGTATCACCCACCAACAGCACCGAGGTTGCGGTTCTTCTTGGGTGATCCGCGACCAATGCCGTCAAAGTGTCCAACCGGTCCACGTTCGTATCGGTGATCAAGATCTTCGACTGCCAAAGCTGATCAGCAGCACTTTGAGAACGAGCCGCAGTCAACGACAACGGCTCATCGGTGTCCAAGGCGTCATAGGTGGCCACTGCGTGTGCCAACGCATCATCGACTGGTGCCGCAGAGTTCGCCCATTTAAGCCTCGACGGGTGCATGTCAGCAAGCTCTTCCCCGAGACCGACCATCGAAACCTCGACGTCTTCACCCCACGGCATCAACGAAAGCTCCGCTGCCACATACCTGCCCATGTCCGCAGCCATGTCCTCGTCGCCCCTTATCGACACGACCCCGAGCGCCTCCAGATTCACCAACTTGAACACACCGTCATCCGTGGCACCTACTGTCACCAACTGTGGCCAAGGAGCTGGCACTATCTCACTGGGAGCGCATTCATTGGTCTGACAAGTCCAAGACCCATCGGTTTCTGGCTTCCAAGGTTCGGGAAGGCTAGCCACAGGCTCAACGAAACCTAGCCTGACCCAGCCCTCGCAGCTAACATCAGCCCACAATAATTCGGGCAGATCAGGTCGCAGTGAGACCAGACTGCGCAGCGTCTTATCCAGACTCTCCACAATTTCCCCTGTTGGACGACCGGAAACTACGACCGTCTGCTCAACAGGCGTGGCCTCAACCGGGGTGACCGCGATCATCCTTCCCGGACGTCGCATCCATTGCCGCGAGCGCTGCCGGGAACGCCAATAAAGAAATCCCGCACCGGCAAGCAACGCACCTGCGCCGCACAACCCAGCCAGAAGCCAGCCGGGGACTATTAGCTGATCAAACGACTCGTTCGCCTCGCGCAGTTCCTCATCGCTGATCTCGACGGGTTGGGTGCTCTCCCCCACCTGGAAACCCTCTGGGACACCAGCCGTTGGCCCTGCCGAATCCACAGTCGCTGGCGACACTGTTTGAACTTGTGCATCCAGTTCTGTCTTCGCATCTTCCACCTGGTCGTTTGTTTGTTGAGCTTGCTGTGGCACAGCCGCTGTCTGTTCACTGGCCTCGCCTGCCGATTCGCCCGGTTGTGCCGACGGTTCTTCCGGCTTCCCAATGTTTTCTCGCGGGATGAAAACTACGTCACCGGGCCAGATCATGTCTGGGTCTGTGATTCGATGTCCCGTGGATTGCGGTTTTCCCTTGGTCGCACGGAAAATCTCCGGATATTTGCTTGCATCGCCCAACTCCTGCTTGGCGATCCGGCTTAGAGTGTCTCCTTTCTTCACCACCTTAGATATCAACTCGGCAGACTTTTTCGCGGGCACAGCTTCGGCCTGGCCGGTCCCTGCCTTCTCTGCGATGCCAAAGCCAGGAAGAGAGGGCGGGCTGCTTGGAACTGTGGCTGCCGGAGTGTCAGCGACAGCTTCAGGAGAAGGAGTAATCGAAATCAGTGACGCAGTGGCAAACACCGCGAAAGCTGCCGTGACCAGTCCGCGTGACAAAGCCAGTGGAATCCTGAGTCCTCGAATCTGGGGAGCGGGCCGGTTCCCGATCATGGCCGCGATCTCAACGACCAACGTGGCCGCTAATACCGCCCAACACAGCCAGCCCGCCGCCTTGCAGACTGTGGCGACCAGACTGCCGTCATCAGGCCGCAACAACGCGCGGACAACATCGCCAAGATCGGCCCAATCAATGTCAGGGACCGCCACATCGGCAGTAGCCACAAGCAGCACAGGCAGACCAGCCATGATAAGCGTAATCCCCAGCCAAGCCAGTATCGACTTCACGATCTTCATACCGCTTCTCATCCCCTCTTCTATCTATATAGCCACCCGATCACCCAGACCACGCACCCGATTAGTGCTAGCAGTTGGTAATCGTCGGTGAAATCTCGCCCGACGCCACCACTGATCGCGCATTCGCATCGGCTTGGCCAGTGACAGGGATCTGCCTGATACCGAACATGCTGAGGAAGACTGGATCCCACCGGCTACCGACACGCACCTGGACGCTCGCCCCGGTGACCTTGGCCTGCTCCAGACTGAACCCTTCAATTTCACTGATGTATGCGCCAACAGCCTGGCTAGCCATCACAGGATCGACTCGCAGCGTCCATTCACATGCCTGCAAACCGGCCAGATCGATCTGGTTCGCACCGACTCTTGCCGCTTGCCCGGCGAAATCAATCGCCCTGGACTGTGCGTAAACCGCTCCTACCAGATCAACCGCGATCCCAGCGCAGGCGACAACGATGAACACCATACACATGGTCCAAAGGTTCACCCCCGCGCCGCGCTCACTTCTCAGGCCCATTGTTCCCCGCTTTCATGGCTTACTTCTGCCTCCAAGTGTCCACCGGGGAAGTCATGGTGGAAGAGAACTTGATTGTTGGCCCTTCCAGCCTCACCGGAATTCCCACATTCGGCCAGCTAACTTCGCAGCTAACCGTGACGCTGACTTTGCCGGCGGCTCCAGGGTCTTTGCTGAACCCTGACATGTTGACGCTGATGGTGTCGGGATTCTCACACCAAATGCTCTGATTAGCCAACGTTTGGCTCGCAATGGTGGAAGCCGCTGTTCTAGCGGCAGCAGTGGTGCGTTCGATAGACGCAGCCCTAGCAGCGTCTGCCGCAGCCGCACCAACCGCCATGTTCGTCACCGCGATCCTGACGCTGAACCAGACTACGACCAGAAAAAGTACCCACACCATGACGTTGAGCAACACCTCTACGCTTACCGACACTCCGGACTCATCACGTATCCGATCAACCACCCGCGCTCTCATCGCTGGGTGTACCGTTCTCGTGTTTGAATGGTCTGCACCTCAACCGTGGCTGGGAAGCCTGGTAGGTCCAATGCGGTGAAAGAGTTACCCTTCACCACAACCCGCACCTGGGTCGCGCCGATCTCGCAAGCCACCTCGGGGTTCCGCAAAGCCTGAAACTGGCCCAATGCGTTCAAAGCAGCCAGTCGGCAGTCTTCCTGGGATCCTGTGACCGACGCCGCCTCGGCAGCTCCGAATCTCGCCGCAGCGGAAGCGGCGGAATGGCTCCAGGCGAACAACACGAACTGGACTAGTATCAGCGGGATCACGATGACCAGCCCACCCCAGATGGCCCACTCAACATTCTCTGACTGGCCATGCTCGCTTAATACGCGCCTCATCGTCAGGGACTACTAGCCAGCCCAATCGAAAGTCAGTCTGTCCAAGGCACCAGTGACGAATGCATAGACTGCGCCGAAGATCAGCGCGGCAACCACCACCACCGCAATGACCCAAATCACTTTGGAGACTTCCTCCGAAAGGCCTTTCTCCTCACCGCAGACCCGCTTTGCCCAGTCCTGCAACATAATCCAGCACTTCATCATTTCGTTGGTTTCCTTATCTTTAGGGGATCGGTAATGGTTGATCGAGAAGCATCAGCGCTAGCGGGGCCAGCATCAACAAGATGATGGTGAACGCCATCAGGAATGTCGGCAGGATCATGCTCTGGCTGGCTTGCTTCGCGCGGCCTTGCTCGGCGGCAAGAAGTGTGGCACGCAACATCGACGACAGCGACCGCAACGGCTCATAGATAGACGCCGACTGGGTATCGGCAAGCCGCATCTGAGTGGCGACGTCTTCCAACTCGGGGATCCCAAACCGACCCGCCATGTCAACAAGCCCGTCCCAGGCTGTGACGCCTTGCAGACTTGCCTTGGTGAACAATTCGGACAATTCCTGGAACGCCCACGAATCGCCCACCTTCGTGGCGTTCTCCAACGCCTGCCTAGCGCCGCTGGAACCGGCCAACCGCTCCACAGCGACCAGATCAATATAAGAGCTAAGAGCGTAGCGGAATTCCAATCTTCGTCGTGCCGCAGTGCTGCGCAGACTCACATTGGGCCACCACCAAACCCCGACAGTAGCCGCGACAGTAACCAACATCGGAACCTGAATAGGCAACCGCAGTACGAGCGCCACGATAGACACAGCCAGCGGAGTCCCCAAGAATGTGACCGCGCACACGACAAGCTTCCCGCCGTAGAACCGATACGCAGGCATGCCAGCCACCGCCAGCTCTTGCGACAACGACTTTGCCCAATCGACGTGTGGAACCCGGCGCATCAGCCACATTCCAAGCCGGTCAGAAAAATCCAGCTTCCCAACATTGCCAGCATGTAAAACGGGCGGCGCAGAGACCGTGGGCGCGAATCGCGCGAGCGCGTCACCCAGCGCCGGGACAGCCGGGACAGCCCACCACATGATCAGCCCCACTCCGACACAACTACAGATTCCAGCGAGCATCCACCATTGCAAACCTGTCATGACCGTCTGCCTGCTTCCTCACCGATGAATCTGGGCGGGTCCGGGATGATGGTCATCTTCCTCATCCACCAAGCGGCGAACCCGAAAGTCACAATCAGACACGCGAAGATCATTTGCCCCAGCGGAGAGTTATACCCAGTCACTATCTGACCAGTGAGCATCAGCCCGACCAGGACCAGCACACCCAACGCAGTCAACATGCGGGCCTCTTGGCGCGGTGCCTTACGATCAGCCTCAATCTCAAGACGCACCCGCACCTGCTCGTTGACCGATTCCGCCGTCGCCACAAGCACATCAGCCAAACCGTCACCCCGCTGCCGTGCGCCCAACGCCAGTGATGCCGCGACCAGATCAGCGGTATATTCGTTTACCTCATCCGCCCAAGCCCGAAGCGCGGCATCCGTAGACCATCCAGCATGACGCATCCTGTTAACGAGTTGGTCAACCTGTGGACGAATTTCCGCAGGAGCGCTGCGCCCCGCAGAAGCAGCGATAGCCTGCTCCAGACCCAGCCCCGCAGTTATGGTCCCAGCCAACGATCTGGTCCATTTCGCCACCGCCGTCATCTTAGCGATCTGCTTGGGCTGGTCAGACCCCATCAACAAAACCGGCAAGCCGAGAACCGCAGCTGGCAAAACCCCCACAGCCACAACCCACCCGCTAACCAGCGCCACAACCAGGCCCGCCAGAAAAGCCGCAACCGCGCCGTACTGCCGCCACGCCGGCACATGTTGCCACCACCGCTCCAAACTGCTGGCCTTCCGGCCCCTGGGCGGTTTCACCGGGCGTCGCATCAAGCCCAAAACGGCCATCCACGCCCCGCCGCAAGTCACGGCACCTGCAACCATGAACAGCAACATCGACACCGACCCACTCATTGTGCCCACCTGTCAAGGTTGGCCTGGATCTGGAGCAGGAACTGTTGCTCTTGCGTCTGAGTCCAACCAGCGTCACGAAGCCGCTCCACAAGCCTGTCAGGCACCTGGAACGCGACCGCTGGCTCACTGGGCACATGCCGGAAAACTGTGGTAAGCGCGATGCCCGAGCCAGACCGCTCACCCCGCTCAGCAGCGACGATTTCCTTCACATGCCGATCCCAACGCCATTGGTCGTGACCCTTGTCAATCCATTGGCGCTCATGTTCAAGCTGAATGACCAGGTGCAGAGTCTGGCCTAGCTTTCGCGTCACCAGCTCTACTCCGTTAACATTCGGATCCTCCTGTGCGCAAGAAATCAGCTTCTCCATACACGCTCCAGCCGAGATCGCGTGAGTGGTGAACAAGCAGCCGATCTCCTCCATAGTTTTGATGACTTGCCAAACCTCTTTGCCGCGAACCTCCCCGATCACCGCCCTGGTCAGGTTGAACCGTTTGCTCTCAATAATCAACTCAGACATCTCACGACGGCCCGCGCGTCTGCCGTCCTTGCCAATCTCTCCCCCACCGGAGCGTTCCTCCCACGGATAAACCTTTGCGAACCGCGACCGCAGCGGCTCTTGGTGCAGCATGATCTCACG
This sequence comes from Propionibacteriaceae bacterium, assembly GCA_031268065.1. Lineage (GTDB taxonomy): Bacteria > Actinomycetota > Actinomycetes > Propionibacteriales > Propionibacteriaceae > Propionicimonas. The sequence goes on along the minus strand of JAIRXX010000295.1, from coordinate 5,975 downwards.
ATCCGACTCGAACGTACCAACCACATCCTCAGACGTGAACTGGGTGCATAGCGCCCGCAGAAAAGTGGTCTTCCCCGAATTCATTGGACCCGATATGCAAATCGACAGGTTCGCCCGCACCGCAGCCTTCAAAAAATCTGCCATCACCTGGGTCACCGAACCCAGACCGATCAACTCGTCAACAGTCACTTCCTTGATCCGATGCCGACGAATGTTCAAACTCGGCCTGCCGGTCGACAGCGTGGCCGCTAAACGGGATCCGTCAGGAAGCATCATCTCCAAATTCGGGTTCGCCGGGGAGAAAGGCGCTGAGCCTCCAGCGTGGGACGCCATGTCCTGGATCATCTGAGTCAGCTCCTCATCAGACTCAGCAATCGGGTCCATCCGCTGGTGCCCAAAATCAGCCCGCTCAACATGAACATCATCGAACCCGTAAACCATGATGTTCTCCACATCCGGGTCACTGATCAGCGGTTGAAGACGGCCCAGGCCAAAAATAGAATCAAACACCGCTTGCGCCAGCGACTCACGCTGCGCCGGGGAAAGCGACTCCCCCACCGCTATCATTTCCACCTCGTGATTTTTGATCGCCGCCCCGATCAAATCCCGCGCCTGGCATCGCCTGCAAGCCGAAGGACACCGGCCAACCTGCCCGTCTTGACCAGCCTGGTGGTCCAAACTGGCCTCTCGCGCATGGTTCAACCAGTCAGCCAACTCATTCGCCACAACCTGCCGCAATTTGCCAACAAGACGCCAGTCCACCGCCAGTCCAGCCGGTCTGGGCATCTGTCGCACCACATGACGTGGAACTGCGAATTCGGCATCGCCCTCGCTCAACACAACCAGTTGCGCGCCCTTGACTCCAGCATCTAGTTCTCGCTCCACAACAGGCTGGCCAACCTTGCCGAAACGAAACCCTCCCCGCACCCTTCCAGGAAGATGCGCCGCGCTCACACCGTCATCGGCCCCAATGCTTGACTGGAAGAACGGGATTTCGCCCAAACTAATCGGATCGCTCACATCGAATTCCCTCTCGTCGGCACCTGGTCCGCGTGGACTATCTTCTGCAGTGCCTGCGCTACAGCTCTCAGCGCAGCCACATACCCTGATCTGGCGAACCCGCGACCATGCCCCGCACCATCAGAAAAGACCCTGGCGCGCTTCGGATCCCAAGGGATCTGGCCCAATGCCTCCACTTTGAATTCTTTCGCAATGTCCCGCACCGGATAGGGATGCCCGTCCCCGATCAATAACAGCCTCAACTGGTGTTCCGCGAACTCCCCGGCGGCCAGCTTCTTCGCCCACGCCGCTGCGCCACTAGCCTCACGCAGGCTGGACCTTAGACACAACACTGTCACATCAGCGGCCTCCACAATAGCCTTCGGCCAGCCCTGCAAGCCAAGCCTTCCCGCGTCCACTAAAAAATCAACTCCAGTGGAAGCGCTGACAGAACGCATTCCCACCATCAACGGCTCCCACAACTTCGTCAGAATCGGTGCCTGCTCAAACGTCAACGACCCCGGGACCAATGACAATCTCGGAGTCGCCCAAACCTGGCCAGGATCGCTGGTAAGTATCTCCCGAGGAATCCCCACGCCCGCTGCATCCACCAGCGGCACCGCCAGCCTCGCAAGCCCCTCCGACAGCAGCCCCGCCTGGCCAGCCTTCGCCAACTCCACCAGACCAGGCTTCACCAACTGCCCGCGTAGCATACCTGTCAGCATCGCATTCCCGCCTGATGGATCAGCTTCAACCACCGTCACCGACCCGCCCCACTGATAACCCAACCCGAGCACAGTCGAAGTGACCCCAGGAGACCCCGAAGCCGAACACAAGCAAAACACCGCCATTGCTACGCCTGCTTCGTTTTGATCGACAAAGACAACTGCCCAGAAGTGACCCACCACTGCAAACGCAGCCCGGCGCCATCCTCGATCACCACATCTACCTTTGACACTTGGTCATCCAACGCCACGTTCAACACCTCCGCGTCGAACTCAAACCTCTGTGGCAGATCGCCATCCCCGGCCTGGCTAAGTCCTCCATCAACACTTTGATCGCCCGCCTGCTCACCAGAAACCACAATCGTCACCAAATCTCCGGCCCTAAGCGTCTCGATAGGGAACAACTCGGTGCGCACAGGCACTGTCACAATCCGATACCCCTGTGCGGGAGGCATCGAGTCAGTGACAGCATCAGGAGCGACAAGCTGGCCGGGAACCAACTCCACCGCCGCACGCTTGCCAACCAATTGCTTCACCTGCTGCCAGGCTACAGTCCGCAAAGAAGGATCCAACGTGATCCGGACTCGGCCCAAACTCGCCTCGTCGATCACATGGCCACGCTCAACCGGGGCGACAACCGACACCACCTCGACAGCAGTCGCAGAAGCCTGCCAAAGCCACAACCCCAGCAGCGCACCAACCAATATCAGAGCCGACCCCGCAACCACCAACATCGGGCTGCGACGCAACTTAGTCTGCACAGTGATCGGGTCAAGGCCACGATCCCGGCCCTTCCTCTCCCTAGCCATCTGACCTTCCACACTCCCTTATGGATCTATCTCACCGTTTGGATTTCAGCCACGTCAACGTAAGTTGTGCGCCACTCATCGTGAGTGATAGTCCCAGACTCTCCATAGCCGCTCCACTTAGCCTCCCAATGCGCAGTCGCTTTGATCGACACCTTCTTCTTAGAAACCGTCATCCGATACCCGCACTCGGGCGAATCTTGCTCCGCAAAGGCATCAAACCGACTCCACTTACGATCCAAATGAGCCATCGTGCATTTCACCGACCCGCCATCGCCGAAATCGAACTTCACATACGTCACCTTCGCTGTCAATGTCACACCAGACTTCGACTTCGACCACGGCCCCCACATCTTGGGATTTGACACATCCTCAGCCCACAACCACATTGGCTGGCCAACAACCAAAGGAGCAGCCTTATTCAGCGGAGTCCTGCCAATCACAGGGGACTCCGGATCCATCGACATCCAAATAGACCACGCGATCTCCTTGGCCGAAGCGATCCCCTTCACAACCCAGACATGATGCCCCGCCTTCCCACCAACAGCGCACGACACCTTCACAAAATTATCCTCATCCCCAGCCTTATAATCCTCAGGCGCATGGAATTTATGCTTTGCGTCTTCCCATCCGTAAGACTTCAAATACCCGACCAACCGAGACTTGGAAGCATCAATGAACAGGTCGTTGCCGACCTTCTCGCACTCCCTCAACTTCCTCGCCCCACCACCAGACTCACCACCGCCGTCGCAAGAGACCGCAATGCTCGCCTCGCTTGAGCAAGTAGCCGCATGCGCATGCGGAACTACGATGATCATCGGAAGTACCGCCAAGCAGCAGAACAGTATCAATATTCGAGATCTCATGTCTCAACACACTCTTTACTTGAGTCCACTCCCTTCTCTGCAACGACGAAAAATTTTCCAGTGCGTTGTTCAACCGTGTGCCTAATAACTCCGGTTCCGTCCTTCTTTGTCCCCTCTACATCTTTGCCTTTGGCGTCCACAGTTCGGAGTCTTATCCGGTTGACACAAAGATCCACGTAGACCTGCTTATTGCCATCAACTTTCCTTACCTTGCCCGCCTCGACCCAGATAGGTTCGAATACACCTTCCACATGCCAGTCCTTCTCGGTGTACTCCTCCCACGCCTTGATGTAGTTTGAGCGAACCTTCAAATCTGTGTAAGACATGACTTGCTTCCCCACGTCACCTGACTTGTACTTCTTTGGTTCCCTGAAGATGGGGATGACTTTTAGATTGAACCCCTTTGCGGCGTTAACTGCCGCTTGCTGGTCTTTGGACCAATCCTTGTTGGTCCAAATATCTGCTGGCACAGGCGTGGCAGTGGGTGTTTCTTCGGCTGCGGGTGATGGGGTCACGATCTCGCTGGGCGTGCTCGCGGGCGAAGACGTGTCTATCGGGGTAGCGGTGTCCCCAACAGTTTGGCAGCTAGACAACGCTAACCCTATGATCACCACCGCGAGCAGCCTCAAAGCCTTGGAGACTGTCATCCCGCGCTCCCTCGGGTCTGATGTTGTCATTTTGCGCTCCTTACGCCGATGATGTGACTGGCGTCGTGTCCCATTCGACTTTCCTTCCCCGTCATGTAATTACATTGTGTCAGCGGAGTGGTGTATCCGAAACTACTTTCCCCATGAATCTTTCGCAGTCTCATTACTGCTAACGCCACGACGTGTTTGGGCAGTGCTATTTCCTTGGTCACGTACATCTGTAGCCTCTTGGCAAGCATCTCGTCAACCTCTCATCTCCCACCCTAGAACGGCGCACCGACAAAACATCTCGGTTCATCGTCCGCGCAAGTCCAGTCTGTGGCGGTTTGCCCAAGCTACCACGGCCATCACCGCGCAAGCCACACTCGACAGCACGACTGTCCATAAATGGTTCCCTACAAGTTGGCCCCCAGTTTTTGCCGTTGGGAACGGGCCGGGTGGCGGTTTCAGATACATCGTTTCTGAAACGACTCCTGGCTTGCCGTCATGGGCATCCACTGCCAGTCCGTATTCGACCTCCATATGCTCGACGAAGGTGTAGCAGCCAGAGGCTGTGACGGGGATTGCTGCAGTCTTGTACACGCCATTTCCCTCAATTTCCAGCGGGGCGACATCTGCATGCTTTGGCGCGTTTCCCCAGTCCACATCTTCACATATATCTTCCTTGGTGGTGTCTGGCTCGCCTGGACCCAACACATAGCCGGAGATTACTGCCTTTTGCCCAGCAAGTCCTTCGACTTTCACGATGTCGTAGATCTCCGTAGTGCCGGAAGTGCTTTGAGCGACGGTGCCCACTCGCGGCTCGATGACCTTCACTGTCTCAGACCCGATCCCCGCAGGAAGGTCGACCATCCAAACCGGTTCGGATACTTCTCCCAAGACAAGGCTGACGATCCACGTCCAACATCCTCCTGCTGTGGGAAGCACTGGCGAGGTGGTGTAAGTGCCTGACCCATCAATGTTGATGTGCTCGGCGGCTAGCTCGGTCAACTGACCCGTGGCTAACGCCGCATCCCAGATTTCTTTGGAGACGACACCGCAAGGTTGGTTACCATCTGGAATGACTGGGCCGACTATCTTGGCTACGATCACCGCAGGCCCGACCAAGCCAGTAACCACAATCTCGTCAGTGATCTTGTAGCCCACTCCGGCCACACTCGCTGAAATCTGCGTGGTAACGCCTGGACTGGCCGCTAGAGTCGTCTCTTCTGCAATCCCGGGCGGCGTCTCAACCAGAAGGGATTGATCAGGCAATCGCAACTGCTCCACCCAGGTGTGACAGCCAGGTCTCAGCACCTTTACCCCAGAACTAACTATCTGACCGTTCCCAACCACTTCAACCCGCTCAGTTGCCTCCAACAATTGTGGATCGGCCTCGATGGCTTCACGCCAATCAGATTCACTGATCAATGTGCAATCTTGCTGTGGCGCGGGAAGCGGCCCATAGAGTTTGATCACCATCTCTGTTCCCACCGGAGCGCCTGCCTCGTCAAAGCCTCCCACTTCAATGGTGTCAAAGATCACCGCACCGAGGTTCGCCACTTGCTCGGATGTCTGGGTTGCAACCGTTGGTGGCGTCACTTGCACTATTTGGTCTACGACACCCGAGCCATGCGTGACGCTCCATAACACAACCCCCTCAACAGTCGCCGTCATCGTCCAGACATAGTTGTAACAGCCCACACTTTCGGCTTGGATCATTCCAAGGTCAGAAATGACCCCATCATGGTCTACTCTGACCGGGCCGATTGTTGCCTTAACCGGCGCATCGTCCCACACCGCATTAAGGCATACTTGCTTACTTGGCACTACTGGGCCGAGCACGCTCCCCTGCAAAGTCACATTCGCGCTAGGATCAGCCTTATAAACATCATCAACGCCGCTGACCTCCACTTGATCAGACAGGGTTCCCCCTAATCCGATCCTCGCGGC
>JAIRXX010000259.1 GCA_031268065.1 Propionibacteriaceae bacterium | reverse complement strand
AATGTTGGCAATGGTCGGTTTCAACGTCTACCGGCAGGTCGGCGGGCATCGCAAGAAGGTGAGCGACGCACGCCGCGAATATCTCGCCTATCTCACCGAGATGCGCGAGTCGGTGCGCGCGGTGGCGAAGAAGCAGCGCCGCTTCACCAGTTGGCATCTGCCTGACCCTGGAGCGTTGGTGCTGATGGCTGAGGAGAAATCGCGCGTCTGGGAGCGCAGCCAGGGCGTCTCAGAGGCGCTCAACGTCCGGCTGGGCTCGTCCACCCAGCGGCTCTCGATGGTGTTGGAGGCACCGCAACTGCCGCCACTGGCCAACCCCGATCCGGTCTGCCATTCCGCGCTGAACAGGTTCATCGCGGTGCATTCCGACGTCGCCGACTTGCCCTTCGGCGTCTCTCTGGGCGAATTTTCCCATTTGGAAGTGACTGGCGAGGCGGAAGACGCGAAAGCCCAGGTCAGGGCGATGACCGCCCATGTGGCTACGATGATTCCGCCGAGCATGTTGAAGATCGCCGTCTGCTGCACGGAAAAGCGCAGAGCACAGTGGGAATGGGTGAAGTGGCTGCCACACGCCCGTTCCACCGAAGTTTCCGACGCCCTCGGCCCGGCCCGGATGATCGTCTCCGACTACGCCGAGCTGGCCGACCTGCTCGGTGACGAGGTGACACGCCGGCCGGCGTTCAGAGCGCGCGGCAGCCTCACCCCGTGGCCGCATTACCTGCTGATCCTGGATGACATGGAGTTGCCCGCCAATACCCGCCTGGGGTCGGCGGAGGGCACAGCCGGGGTGACGGTGCTCACTATGGCTGACGCCTGGCACCCGATGGCCTCGCCGTCGGCGCTGCGCCTGCTCGTCCACCCCGCCGCCACCCCGGGCGGACGCGGCGCGATTGAAATAGCGATGATGGACCAGTTGCCGCTCATGGCGCTGGGCGACCAGATCAGCATCCCGCAAGCCGAGGCCATCGCCCGGAGGCTGACCTCCTGGACCGAGGATGAACGCAGCGAGCGGGTGGCCACCCCAGTCGGGCGCTCCGACCCCAAGCGGGCCGTTGATTTGATGGAATTGCTCTCGCTGGGAGACATCAGGGACTTCGACCCGGAGCGGCAGTGGAAGCGGCGCGAGGGCAACGACCGGCTCCGGGTGCCTTTCGGGGTCACCCCGGAGGGCGTTCCGGTGACCATCGACATCAAAGAGTCCGCCCAATACGGCATGGGTCCGCACGGCTTGCTGATCGGGGCCACCGGCTCGGGCAAATCCGAGGTGTTGCGCACCCTGGTGCTGGCGCTGGCGCTGACCCACTCCCCCGAGCAATTGAATTTCGTGCTGGTCGACTTCAAAGGCGGCGCGACCTTCGCCGGAATGTCCGAATTGCCGCATGTGTCAGCGATGATTTCCAATCTGGAATCCGAGCTGTTCTTGGTGGACCGGATGCAGGACGCGCTCAAGGGAGAGATGGTCCGCCGCCAGGAGCTGCTGCGCAAAGCGGGCAACTATGCGAACGTCACCGATTACGAGGCCGACCGCGTTGCCGGAAAGCATGATTACGGCCCGCTGCCTGCGTTGTTCCTGATCTTGGACGAATTTTCCGAACTGCTCTCAGCCAAACCGGATTTCATCGACACCTTCGTCGCCATCGGCAGGCTTGGCCGGTCCATGTCGATCCACTTGCTGCTTTCCTCGCAACGCCTGGAGGAAGGTCGCCTGCGCGGCCTCGATTCCCATCTGTCCTACCGCATCGGCCTGCGCACTTTCTCCGCCCAGGAGTCCCGCTCGGTATTGGGCGTCCCGGACGCCTACGAGCTTCCGAGCGTCCCCGGCGTCGGCTACCTGAAAGCTGGCACTGAGGGGATGCTCCGCTTCCGCGCGTCCTACGTCGCCGCGCCGCCACCGGCTCGGAAAGCCGCTCGCGCGGCGATCCGGCAGGCTGGTTCAAAATCTGCGCCGATCCAGGTACTGCCGTTCACTTCGACGCCGCAGCTCAAATTGGATGACAGCCCGGTGGAGGTGGAACCGGTGGAAACCGGCCCGGTGGTCATGCCTGGGGACGAGCGCTGGAGCGAGATGACCGAAATGGACATCGCCGTCGCACTCATGGAGGGCAAAGGCATGCCCGCGCACCAAGTGTGGCTGCCGCCGTTGGACGTGCCCGACACTTTCGACCTGTTGATGGACGATTTGGGCGTCTATCCCGAGCTTGGCCTGGTCTCGCTGAAATGGCGCGAGTCAGGGAGGCTGCGGATTCCGCTGGGGACGATGGACGTGCCTTTGGAGCAGCGGCGCGAAACCCTCGTCTTCGACCTGTCCGGCGCGGGCGGCCATATGGCCGTCGTGGGCGGCCCGCTGACCGGGAAATCCACGGCGCTGCGTTCGCTGGTGATGGCGCTGTCCCTGACGCACACCCCGCAGGAAGTGCAGTTCTACATTCTGGACTTCGGCGGCGGCACATTCGCCGCCTTTGACGAGGCGGCGCACGTCGCAGGCATCGCCACCCGCGACCAGCCCGATGTGGTAAACCGGATGATCGCGGAGATAGTCGGCATCATCGACGACCGGGAAAAATTCTTCCGCGCGAACCGCATCGACTCGATCAGCATGTACCGGGAGGGCCGCGCCGCCGGGAAATACGATGACGGATATGGCGATGTCTTCCTAATCGTGGACGGCTGGGCAACTATCCGCTCTGACTTTGAGGATTTGGAGCAGCAGTTGCAAGTGCTCGCTGCCCGCGCGTTGACATTTGGCGTCCATTTCATCATGTCGAGTGGTCGCTGGATGGACATCCGCCAGGCAATACGGGATGTGGTCGGTTCTAAGTTCGAGCTGCGGCTGGGCGACATTTCGGATTCCGACATTGACCGCAAAATCGCGCAGTTGGTGCCCGAAGGACGTCCGGGGCGCGGTCTGGAAGTGGGCAAGCACCATGCGCTGCTGGCGCTGCCCAGGGCTGACGGCGACCCTAATCCGAGCACCATTGCCCAAGGCATTGAACACACTTTGCGCAGCATCGCGGATGCCTGGAAGGGCGCTCCCGGCCCGAAGTTGCGGCTGCTCCCGACCAAGATCGACGTAAG
>JAIRXX010000239.1 GCA_031268065.1 Propionibacteriaceae bacterium | reverse complement strand
GACCCACACCGTCACCAGCAAGCGCAAATTGCGCCAATTGGTCGACGGCGGGGCCGTGGACGGGTGGGACGATCCCCGGATGCCGACGCTGGGCGGGCTGCGCCGCCGGGGCTATCCGCCCGCCGCGATCCGGGCGTTCTGCACCCACATCGGCGTCAACAAGACCAATTCCCGGCACTCGCTGGAGGAATTGGAATCGTTCGTGCGCACTGAGCTGAACCGGGTGGCGCAGCGGCGGATGGCGGTGCTGCGCCCGCTCAAATTGGTGATCGACAATTGGCCCGACCCCGCCGAAGTGGAATGGTTCGAGGTGGGCAACAATCCAGAAAACCCCGCCGATGGCAGGCGCAAAGTGCCTTTCGGCGGCGTTCTCTACATTGAGCGGGACGATTTCGCCGAGGTTCCGCCGCCGAAATTCTTCCGGCTGTCGCCTGGCCGGGAGGTCCGGCTGCGCGGGGCGTATCTGATCAGAGCCACCGGCGTGGACAAAGACGAGGCCGGAAACGTCATAGCGGTCCACGCGGAATACGATCCCGCCACCAAGGGCGGGGATGCCCCGGATGGCCGCAAGGTCAAATCCACCATGCATTGGGTCAGCGCCGCACACGCTGTGACCGCCAACGTGGCGCTTTACGAGCGGCTCTTCAGCGCCGAGGTGCCGGGGGAGGGCAGCGGCGATCCGCTGGACGACTTGAACCCGAACTCCCTCGAATTGCTTGTCGATTGCAAGCTGGAGCCAGAACTTGCCCAGGCCGCCGCCACGCAGGTGGTCCAATTCGAGCGGATCGGGTATTTCGCCAGGGACTCGCGGCAGGCGGCGGGTGAGCCTTTGCTCTTCCATCGCACGGTCGGCCTGCGCGACGAGTGGGCGGCGATAAAAAAGCGCCAATGACGTGGCACCGCCAAGTGGGTTTACCCAGGTTATGTTCGCGGTGGCTTCGTGCCAAACCCGAGGTGCGCCATGTCTCGGTCACACTGGTGGTACCATGTGGTTATGAGTGGCGTTGCAAAGCCGACGATCAGTGTTCCCAACGACGCTTTCGACCAGATTGAGTACGCGAGGTCCCAAGTGGGTCTGAGCCGGAGCGAGTTCTTCACTCGGGCGGGTCTGGCCTACGCCAGGGAAATCCAAGTCAATGATCTGACCACGCAAATCAACCGGGCGCTCGAAGACTACGATCCAACGGAAGGCTGGGTGACACGTAGGTCGCGTCAATTCCTAGCCGAGACTGAGCCATGATGGAGCGTGGCTCCATCTGGTGGGTGGACCTGGGAGACGTCCAGGACGCGACTGGGCACAGGTCGGCGAAACGTCGGCCTGTGCTGGTGATACAGGCGGACTCGTTCAATCGGAGCCGATTACCCACAGTCACGGTGGCGACGGTCACCACCAATCTGCGCGGAGCGGGCTTCCCTGGGAATGTGATGTTGCGGGCTGAGGCCAGTGGGCTGCCAACGGATTCGACAGCCAACCTGACTCAACTCCTCACCTTGAACAGGTGGGAGCTGGTTGAGCGGATAGGGGCAGTCGATTACGGCACCATGAGGCGAGTGGATGAGGGAATCCGGACTGTTCTCGGAGTTTGAGCTAAGTTCGGGTTCTTAGCCATCCGGTGATTAGGTCTGCCGTCCCCTCGGGCTGGAGAACGGGGAAGAGATGGCCGCCGGAGATGGCGGCGACCTCTGCCCCCAGCCGTTGTGCCAGTGCTTGCTGGTAAGGCTCGGCGTCATCGCTGAGGACTGACAATACGGGCGCGGAGAACGCCCGCCCGTCCCTCTCCCAGGCCGCCAGCAGGGTTCGGACGCGCTCCTCCTGGGAGAAACGGTCGAAGACCTGGTCCCAGACCGCGAGCAGTCCGGCGCTGTTTCCCCAGACTCTATCGATGACAGGCTTGGGCAAATGGTCCGGCTGGACGGTGAACAGCCGCCAGAACGCCCGCCGCCCGGCACGCCCGAGGCGGCGGGCCAGCCACGGCCATGCCCCTGCCGCTCGCAGCAGCCTCCGCACGCAGCGGTGCCCAAGGGTGCCAGGCGACAGCCGAGATGGTCGTTCGTTGGGATCGGTGGACTCCAGCAGGACGACTCGCTCGACTTCGCCTGGGAAGCTGAGCAGCCACTCCAAGGCCGTCATGCCGCCAGCTGAATGCCCGACCAGGCAGACTCTGGAAGCGCTGCGGCGCGTCCACAACCAGTCACGGACCGCTGAGGCCGGAGCTGTCAACGCGACGGCGTAGGCGTCAAAGACCTCGGCGCATCCAGGGAGCCGTCCGGCGAGGGCTTGGAAGTCCTCCGGGGGCATCGTCATGCCAGGCAGGACGATCCAGACCGGCTCGCCCATCAGTCGGCTTCGAGGTCGCGTGCCACCAAGTCCGCCACCGACCAGCCCAACGCACCCTCGGTCTCCAGGGTCGAGACCGCCGATTCGAAGTCGTTGACCTGGTAGACGCCGCCCGCCAGCTTGAACGGCCTGAACCGTGGTTCGGGAGTGAGCACCGGGTACGCCTGCCACAGGTGTCTGTGTACCTCGTGTACCTTCAAAAACACCTCGGCCAAGAACGCTTCGGTCAGCGCCTCGGCGGAGAAGAATTTCCAGATCGGCGTCCCAAGGCTGTGCGAGTAGCCGGTCTGGCCGAGAGCCTTGAACACCGTGGCCGGATCGTCGATGGTGATAACCTCGCTGGGAGCCTTGGCTGAGGCGAAGAATTCAGGGTTAACCTCCCCGGCGACCAGTGTCGTGTACACCGGTTGGAACCGGCGTCCGATATCTGCGACTGGTTCCAAATCGCCGCCAGAGATCGACACGTTGGCCAGTTCCAGCGGCGCGGCGAGGATTACAGCGTCGAAGCGGCGGGGTTGCCCACCGCCCGCGTGCAGCAGCACCCCCTCGGAAGTGGACTCGACACGGGTTGCCGGGGCCTCCAGCCAGACCTTGGCCCCGGCGGCGTCCAACGCTTTGGCGAAGAGGGTGGAATTGCCGTCGGCCACTGTGACAAGTGAGCCGCCAGCGAGTCCGGCGCCGGCCAGCCCGACCAATCCGGCCAAGGCGATGATCTCGGATGACTGGTTGTACATGTCGCGCAGCACTCCGGTCACGAATTCGTCCAGCAGTCTGCGCGAGATTCCACGGCGCGTGGCCAGCTCATTCAGCGACGCGCCCACAAATGTTGCCAGTCCGGCGGCTTCGATCAATTCCCCAGCCGTCTCGAATACCCGACCGTCGTCTTGGAGCGGGTAGACGCTGTTCCAGCTGCTCTTTGCCGCCCGTGCGAGCCGCTGCAGCTTCAGCATGTTGAACGGCCCGTAGCGCCGGATCAGCGCCAGCGGCAGCCCAATTCCGGACAGTTTGGCCCGCAGCAGCGCCTTGCTTCCGTCCCACAGCAGCAGCGTGTCGTCTCCGCCTGGGACGTCTGCCTTGCGGGGGACGAGCGGCACTCCCACTGCGTCGGCGAGTTCCACCAAGCGTCGGTTCTCGGTGTGGATCAGGGTTCCGCCGAGTTCGACGCGCTCACCGGCGAAAGTGGTGTGGTGGGCGCGGCCGCCGACTTCCGGCTCCTTCTCGAAGACGTGCAATTCGGCGTCCGGCCCGAGGCGTGAGCGCAGC
>JAIRXX010000118.1 GCA_031268065.1 Propionibacteriaceae bacterium | reverse complement strand
GCCTGTCTCCACATAGCGCTTGCGCTCAGCTGCGGTGTAGATGCCCAGCTCGGCGCGTTCGTCAAAGGAGAGGAAGTCCAACGCGAGGCGGCGGAAGATGTAATCCATGATCGACTGGGCCATGCGGACATCTGGATCGTCGGTCACCCCGGCTGGCTCAAATTTCAGGTTGGTGAATTTTTGCGCGAAAGTGCCCAGCGGCACGCCGTATTGCAGGCCGATTGAGACTGCGATGGAGAAGGCGTCCATGACCCCGGCCAGCGTGGACCCCTGTTTGCCGAGTTTCAGGAACAATTCGCCCAACGAGCCATCTTCGTACATACCAGATGTCATATAGCCGTCGGCGCCAGCCACCGAGAAAGAAGTGGTGCGGGATACCCGTGACTTCGGCAGCCTCGTCCGCTTGGGCCGGTATTCGATGCGCACCTGTGTGGCGGCGACCAGGTTGTCGTCTTTCTTCTTGTCGGAGAGCGGCTGGCCGACCTTGCAGTTGTCCCGGTAGACAGCCAGCGCTTTGAGGCCAAGCTTCCAACCTTCGGTGTAGACGTTGGCGATTTCTTCGACTGTCGCAGACTCGGGCAGGTTCACCGTCTTGGAGATCGCGCCGGAGATGAACGGCTGCACGGCGGCCATCATCCGCACATGGCCCATCGGCTTGATGGAACGCCGCCCCATAGCGGTGTCGAAGATTTCGTAATGCTCGGCTTTCAGCCCGGGCGCGTCGATCACATCGCCGTGGTGCGAGATGTGCTCCACGATGGCTTCAATGGTCTCTTCGGGGTATCCGAGCCGGGTGAGCGCCAGCGGAATGGTCTGGTTCACGATCTGCATGGAGCTGCCACCGACGAGCTTCTTGAATTTGACCAGCGAGAAGTCCGGCTCGATGCCGGTGGTGTCGCAATCCATCATGAAGCCGATGGTGCCGGTGGGCGCGAGCACTGACGCTTGCGCGTTGCGGAAGCCATTGGCAGCGCCGCGCTGGACCACCAAATCCCACTGCTCAGCCGCCGCGCGGCGCACTGAGGCGTCAAGGGAATCCCAGTCGCGCAGATTGTCGGTCGCCGCCTGGTGTTTGCGCATCACCCGCTGATGCCCGGAGGCGTTGAGCGGATAGCCGTTGTAGGTGCCGACCACTTGGGCCAATTCCGCCGAGCGGCGGTAGGAAGCGCCGGTCATCAGCGAAGTGATCGCGGCGGCGAGCGCCCGGCCCGCATCCGTGTCGTATCCCCGGCCCACTGCCATCAGCAGAGCGCCCAGATTGGCGTAGCCGATGCCGAGCTGGCGGAAATTGCGGGTGGTCTCGGCGATTGGCTCGGTCGGGAAGTCGGCGAAGCAGATCGAGATATCCATAGCGGTGATGATCAACTCGACAGCCTTGACGAATCTCACCACGTCGAAGACCCCATCTGCGGTGAGGAATTTGAGCAAGTTGAGGCTGGCGAGGTTGCAGGAGGAATTGTCCAGGCTCATATATTCCGAGCAGGGGTTGGAAGCGTTGATCCGGCCCGACTCCGGCGTTGTGTGCCAGTCGGTGATGGTGTCGTCGGATTGCAGGCCGGGATCGGCGCATTCCCAGGCGGCGGTGGCGATCTTCTGATAGAGGTCTTTGGCCTCCACGCTCTGAATCACCGCCCCGTCCTGGCGGCCAAGCAGGTCGAAGGTGGTTCCATCTTCCACAGCCCGCATGAAGGCGTCGGAAACGCGCACCGAGTTGTTGGCGTTTTGGTATTGCACGCTGACGATGTCTTTGCCGCCCAAGTCCATATCGAAGCCAGCGTCGCGCAACGCCCTGATCTTGTCTTCTTCGCGGGCCTTGGTCTCGATGAATTCTTCAATATCTGGGTGGTCGATGTCGAGCACCACCATCTTTGCCGCCCGCCTGGTGGCCCCGCCAGATTTGATCGTGCCCGCCGAGGCGTCGGCGCCGCGCATGAACGAGACCGGGCCAGAAGCCGTGCCACCGGAGGAGAGCAGCTCTTTGGAAGAGCGGATGCGCGACAGGTTCAGCCCGGCGCCCGACCCGCCTTTGAAAATGAAGCCTTCTTCTTTGTACCAGTTGAGAATCGACTCCATAGAGTCATCGACGCTGAGGATGAAGCAGGCGCTGACTTGCTGCGGGCTGGGAGTGCCCACATTGAACCAAACTGGGGAGTTGAAGGAGAAGTATTGGTGGACCAGCATCCAACTCAGCTCGTGCTCGAAGATTTCAGCGTCCACGCCGGTGGCGAAATAGCCGTTGTCCTCGCCAGCTTGGCGGTAGGCCTTCACCACCCGGGTTATCAGCGTCTTCAACGATGACTCCCGCCCCGGGGTGCCCAGAGCGCCGCGGAAGTATTTCGTGGTGACGATGGTCGAGGCGTTCAAGCTCCAGAAATCGGGGAATTCGACGCCGTGCTGCTCGAAGACGACCTCTTGGGTCTTCCAGTTGGTCTGCACGATATCCCTGGTCTCCCAGGTCACCTCGTCAAAGGGGTGGACCCCTGGCGTGGTGAAGACGCGATCGATAGTCAAACCTCGGGCTGTCTTGGCCTCTTCTTGGCTCGCAACGGGCATAGTCTCAGTCATCGTGATACCTTCTGTATTTCGTTCCCTGCAGCACTAACCGACGGTCACTGCTGATGCGCGGAGCCGTCCTATTTCGGCCTCGAAATCCTCCACGCAGTCGTATTGTTTGTAGACGCTTGCGAAGCGCAAGTACGCCACTGGATCCAGCTCGCTCAGCGGGCCGAGCACCGCGACGCCCACATCGTGTGCCGGTATTTCGGCCTGTCCGCTGGCTCGCAGCGACTCCTCAACCCGCTGGCCCAACTTGGCCAAATCGCCCTCGGTGACCGGGCGGCCTTTGCACGCTTTGGCCACCCCATTCACCACCTTTTCCCGAGAGAAAGGCTCCACCGCGCCGGAGCGCTTGACCACGACGAGCTGCATCTGCTCCAAAGTGGTGAAGCGATGCTCGCAGGCCGAACACAGCCTGCGCCTGCGGATGCTCGTGCCATCTTCAGCGACACGGGAATCTAGCACCCGGGTGTCGTTGTGCCGACAAAAAGGACAATGCACAACAGTCTCCCTCGCTAGATTAGATTTTTCACCTAACCACAACTGATAGTTGAATCACAAGCATGTAACTACCAGATGTAGTAGGTAAGTAGCCTATGCCTACAGCAAAGGCTCCGCAACCAACACGCGGGGTGTCGGAGATTTTCAGCGAATAATTGCCGCCGCCACGCTCCGGTCCGCGTCGGCGCCGGGCGGCTCGTTGCTCACCGCCAAAAAGCTAGTCACCACAACGACCAGCGAGACCGCGAACACAGTGGCGAAAAATCCGACAATCACGGCCAATCCCCGTTCGGTGACGGCCAACACCGCATTGCCTGCCTTTGCCGTAGTCATGTCTGCCTCCCAAAGCTCTCTCGAACAGGTGTACGATTAATCCTGACACGCCACAACCGGCAAGTCAAGGAGAATCGAACAAATGTTCTGCATTTTCCTTGCTGACAACTACTCAACCACGCGGCACAGACAATTTTTTTCCAGCCCTGCCCCGCACCGATTGGCAGCGCGTCCTTTGGGGCAGTCAACAGACCCATGCCCCGGCTACTCCGGGAGGCCAACCATGCAAACTTCCCAAAGAGCGCGCGAAACCGGCCGCCGAATGCTTACGGCGGCCGGTTTCACGGGCAAGAGGCAGCTACTGGGCCAGGGTGCTGAAGTCGATGCCTTGGATTACGGTGACCCGCTCATCCCAGACTTTGGAGAATTCGGCGCCGGTCTGGAAGGCGAGCAGTGTTCCGATGGTGTTGAACTTCTCTTGGAGTTCCGGCTTGGAGGTGATGGACTTCAAAGCGGCTTCCATCTTGTCCCTGATCTCGTCGGAGACCTCCGGGACGAAGCCAAGCCCAAGCTCGGTGGCGATCACCAAGTCAACGCCCTGCTCCTTGCCGGTGGGCACATTGGGCAGGAACGGCAGCCGCTCGTCGGTCCAAACCGCCAACGCGCGCAACTGGTTGTTCTCGATCCCGGCCCGCACACCGGCGAAGGCGCCGGTCTCGTACTGCACCTGATCGCTGAGCACCGCTTGGACTTTCTCCGGAGAGCCGTCCACGATCACCTGGGAGATTTTCACCCCGGCAGCTGTGGCGAGCAGCGCATTCGTCACAGCATCGCCGCCATTGGGCATATCGGCGGCAGACAGCAGTTTGCCGTCTCTCTTCCCAGCCTCGATGAGATCGGCAAGTGTCTGATAGGGCGACTCGGCGTTGACCACCAGCACCTGCGGTCCCTTGGCGAAGCCTCCGACCAGCTTGAAATCGTCCTTGGTCCAGTCAGCCGCCGAGCCTTCGATGATGTAGGCGAGGGAGTCGGGGATAGTCGGGTTGTCCAACGCGCAGCCGTCGGCCTTGGCCTGCTTGGTCTTCTGCAGCGCGGTGCTTCCACCGCCGCCAGGCGCGTTGACGACATCAACCTTGACGTCGAGTTCCTTGCTCAACTCCTCTGCCATCGCCCGATAGGTC
>JAIRXX010000171.1 GCA_031268065.1 Propionibacteriaceae bacterium | reverse complement strand
TTGTAGGTGCCGTTGTTCACATCGTCGAAGATTTGCTGGTTGAGCAGGTCTATCTCCTGGCGCAATTCGAGTGGATAGAGGTCTGGCGCGTCTGATTTGTGATACGGCTTCCAGACCGTCTCCCAATCCAGCGGCAGGACGTGGTAATTGTTCGAGACGACCTTTCCGGTGGTCAGGTCGATCACGCTGGGCGAGGTTCCGCGCCCGGTGTAGTTGGGGTCGGTGGCCCGGTAGAAGTCGTTGAGCCGGTTGGTGCCGAAACGCTCGCGGATATCGTTGTCAACCGAAGATATCTTCCAGCCGTTCTCATCCCTCCCGGTGAGTTGGATGAACTGGACGGCCTCGCTGAGGCCGAGCAGGCGGGTGACGATAGCCTGCCGCCTGGCCCAACCGCAGCCGATGCTGCCCAGGATCACGTAGCGTCCGGCTTCGACGGGGTATTTGCCCTCGCCCGCGCCGAAACGCCCGTTGAACCAATTCCGCTGGCGGCGGAAGGCGCCGTCTGAGGTCTGCTCAACTTTGACTTCGGGGACTCCCTTGGCCAGGTCGGCCTTGGGGCCGTTGGCGAGGTCAGTTTCCTGTGCGGTGGTGATATTTGTCATATTTAACTCTCTGTTAGGTTTTGGCCGCACAAGTGTGAATATGCGCGGGCGCGTTTAAATAAGCTGGTGTGCTTTTTGTGAAAGGGCGCAATATCGCGCCCAACGGCATTCGCCAAGGATGGCTAGATTATTTGCCGCGCCGATCCGGCGCAGTCAGCGAATTAACGACAACAACAGGAGGAAAGCATTCGCGCAGCGCTACTAACGCCGGACTGCATTGATGCAAACATGGCATCCTCCTGATTAAAGACAAATGCAAGCTAGCACACAACTGCTTCACGTTGCAAATACCCGTCCCAGACGGCGCTATCGCGGGCAGGGTGTGCCAGCGGCCCAGACCTCGCGTGTTGGTCTGGGCCGCTGTGTGGGGCAATAGCCTAGATGGGGCGATTGGCGGACGGCGTTACCGCTTCCATCCGGCTAGGGTGGCTGCTCGCAAACGCTCGGCTGTCACTTGCCGAAACCGGCGGTCAGACCGGCGACTAGTTGACGGCGCCCGACGATATAGGCGGCCAGGATCGGCAGCGCTGAGAGCACCACGGAAGCCAGGATCGCCGGGGTGTTGACCCCGTGCTCGCCTTGGAAGGAGAAGAGCGAATAGGGCAGCACCCGCACTTGCGGACTGCCGGTGAGCACCAGCGGGAAGAGGAATCCGTTCCACACTTGCAGCGCGTCGTAGATGCCAACGGTGACGATGGCCGGTTTGGCCAGCGGCAGCACCAGTTTGTAGAGCATCTGCCAATGGCTGGCTCCGTCCACCGTCATCGACTCGAACAATTCCTTCGGGATGTCGCGGATGAAATTGGTCAAGATCAGCACCGTGATCGGGATGCCGAAGCCCACTGAGGGCAGCACCAGGGCCAGCAGGGAGTCGTAGAGGCCCATCTTGGTGATCATGTAATACAGCGGGACGATGGTGGCTTGGGCTGGGATCGCCAGGCCGAGCAGGATTAGCTGGAAGAGCCGCTGCGACACCCGGCTGCGGTTGCGCACCACAACGTAGGAAGCCATCACCGACACCACCAGCAGGATGGCCACCGAACCCAGCGTCACTATCATCGAGTTCAGCAGATAGCGGGCGAAATCGTTGGCGAAGACTTCGCCGTAGGCGTCGAGCGTCGGTTCGGCGCTGGGCAGCAGCGGATTGGAGGAGAAGTAGTCGCGCATCGTGCGGAAGCTGGTGATGATCATGTAGTAGATCGGCGCCAGGATGATCAGCAGCCAGAACCAGGCAAAAGCGGAGCCGACGATATTTGGCCGGGCGCGGTTGGAAAATACGCTCATTTACATGCCCTCCATCTGGCTTTCCATCTTGGACGAGCCGGAGAGCCGGTTGAGGCCCAACGACAGCGCCAGCCCGACGACGATCAGGATCACCGCGATAGCTGAGGCTTTGCCCATCTGGAAGGAGCGGAAACCGGTCAGATACATGTCGAGGGGCAGGATGCGGGTCGCATTCACCGGCCCGCCTTGGGTCATCACGAAGAAGAGGTCGAAATACGTCAGCGCCCCGACCAGCATCAACGTCGAGGAGGTGATCACGGTGTACTTCAACTGCGGCAGCGTGATCGAGAAGAACTGCCGGACAGCACCCGCGCCGTCAACCCGGGCAGCCTCGTACATGGACACCGGGATTTGCCGCACACCGGCTTGGTAGAGCAGGGAGTGGAAGGGAACGAAAGTCCAGGAGATCACGAAGAGGATGGTCCACATGGCCAATTCCTCGCTGCCCAGCCAATCCTGGCTGAGCACCGGGATTGCCGAGCCGATGCCGAAGGCCGGATCGAGCATCGCCTTGAAGCCGATGCCGATGGCCGCCGAACTGAAGAGCAGCGGCAGGAAGTAGAGCACGCTCATCAGCGCCCGGTAGCGCTGCCTGCCCGCCATGAAGACGCCGAGCAGCAAAGAGATTGGAGTTTGGATCAGCCAAGTGGACACCATGACGACCAGTGTCAGCCGCATTGCGTTCAAGCTGGTGTCGTCGGAGAAAATATCCTGCCAGTTGCCGGGGCCGATCCATTTCATATCTCCCATGCCGTCCCAAGAGATCAGGGAGAAATAGAGGACGCCGAACATCGGGACGATGGCGAAGAGTCCGAAGAATAAAAGTGCTGGAGCCGCCAGCCAGGCGCTTGGCCCGGTGCGGCGGCGGCTGGCCGCACCGGGCTTTTGCGTGTTGAGGGACATTTACTTGCCGATTGTCTTGTCCATATTCGCTGCGAAAACTTCCGGGGTGATCTTGCCCTGGAAGATCGCATCGAGGTTGGTCAGCAATTCTTGGGCTTGGACGGAACTGATCGCCTGATCCCAGGACATCTGGAAGTGCGGGGCGTTCTTCACCAAGTTGTAGGCCTGCACCAAGAAGTCGGCGTCTTCGGAGGTGGCCAGCTTGGCTTCGGCATCCTTGGACGGCGGGACGGCGCCACCGGCGATGAGCTGGTCCACCATCTTGTCGGTGTATGCCTCGGAGTTCAGGTAGTCGATGACCGCCTGCTGCTGTTCCGGGGTGGCGTCGGCGGCAACCGACCAGTAGTTTGCCGGGTTGCCAGCGATGTTGTTCGCGTCGCCCTTGCCACCGGCGACCGCCGGGAAGACGAAGGTGCCCAGATTCCCAGACTTCACGAATTCGGGGTTGTCGTTCTTGAAGTTGCCATAGCACCAGGCGCCCTGCAGCAGCATGGCGGCCTTGCCGGAGTGGACCAGCGCCACATCGGCGTTGGAATCGGCTGTGGTGGAGCCGAAAGACTTCTGGAAGCCGTCGGCGTTGACTAGATCCTGGATCAGCTGGAGCGCCTTGATCATGTCCGGGTTGGACCATGCGCCGGGCTTGTTTTCCATCACGGCGTTGAACGCCTCGGGGCCGCCTACGCGGTCAGCGAGGTATTCCAGCCACATCAGGTCTGGCCACTTCGACTGACCGGCCAACGCTATCGGCGCGACCCCGATGGCCTTGAATTTCGGAATCGAGGCCAGCAGTTCGTCCCAGGTGGTGAACGGGGCGGTCACCCCGGCCTTTTCGAAAAGCTCTTTGTTGTAATAGAGGATGACTGGCTGGGTGCCGTAGACCGGCACGCCGTACTGCTTGCCGTCTGAAGCCAGGATGCCAGCGCCGTTAACTGAATCGAGGGTGCGGGACAGCGCTTGGTCCACCCTGCCGGTCAAATCGATGACTTTGCCGTTTGCGACATATTCGGCCACCACTCCGGCTGAACCCCAGTTGAAGACCAGGGTGGGCGGGTTTCCGGCGCCGATGGCGGTGCGGACCTTCTCTTTGTAGGCGTCGTTGCTGTAGACCTCGCCGATGATCTTCTGGTCCGGATGGGCTGCGTTCCACTCCTCAAACGAGGTTTTGGTGATTTCCTCGTTCGGGGCGCCGCTCAGATACCAAGCGTTAGCGGT